>CAXUGZ010000158.1:0-4344 GCA_964250685.1 uncultured Sphingomonadaceae bacterium | reverse complement strand
CCTCTCCCCATGGGAGAGGGCTTGTCGTTCGCCGATCCCTTGGCGATCGACCTCACGGGCTACGATGCCGTGGTCGTGTCCCCCGGCGTGCCGCTCAACCGGCATCCGATCGTCGCGCATGCCGGCGCCGTTCCCATCATCGGCGACATCGAACTGTTCGCGCAGGCCCGCCCCTCGCTGCCGCCGCACAAGGTGGTCGGCATTACCGGCACCAACGGCAAGTCGACCACCACCGCGCTCATCCACCACATCCTCAAGACGGCGGGGGTGCCGAGCCTGATGGGCGGCAATATCGGGCTGCCGATCCTGTCGCAGGAACCCCTGCCCGCGGGCGGGGTCTACGTGCTGGAGCTGTCGAGCTATCAGATCGACCTGACCTTCACCCTCGATTGCGACGTCGCGGTGCTGACCAACATCACGCCCGATCACCTCGATCGCTATGACGGATTCGAGGCGTATGCGGCGAGCAAGGCGCGGCTGTTCGAGATGCAGGCAACTGGTATCACCGTTTTGGATCGGGGAATCGAGCAGGGGGGAAGGATTGCACACAAGTTGCGAGATCGTCCGAATAAGCCAGCCGCCCTGCCTTGGCCCTCTACTGAAGAAGGTGAGATGCGTCCTGTGCTACGCCGCGCCGAGGCAGGTCGCGTTTGGAACGTCTGGACCGCATCGCCTCAGGGGCAAGAGAACTGGCCGTCGCTTCAGGGCCCGCACAACGGTCAGAATGCAGCACTTGCGATTGAAACGTGTCGATTACTCGGTCTTTCGTACAGTCGAATAAACGAAAGCCTCCGCACCTATCCCGGCCTCCCGCACCGCATGGAACGCGTCGCCGAGCGCGCGGGCGTGCTCTACGTCAACGACAGCAAGGCGACCAACGCCACCGCCACCGCGCCCGCGCTCGCCGCCTATCCACTTATCCACTGGATTCTGGGTGGCCTCCCCAAGAGCGACGATCTCGACGATTGCGCGCCCTATTTCGATCATGTCCTTGCCGGCTACACGATCGGGGAGGCTGGGCCGATGTTCGCGCGGATACTCAGGGGAGCGGGCAAGCCGGTGAGCGAGAGCGGCACGCTCGATCGCGCGGTGCGCATCGCGGCGGCGGCGGCGCGCGCGGGCGAGGTGGTGATGCTGTCGCCCGCATGCGCGTCGTTCGACCAGTTCAAGGACTACGAGGCGCGCGGCGACGCGTTCCGCGCGGCGGTGCGCGCGCTGTGATGTCGATCCCTCATTCCGTTCGCTTCGAGCGGAGGTTCGAGCGCAGCCGAGAACCGCAGTCGAGAAGGTGCGCGCGCGGTTCTCGACGGGCGCTTCTCGACTTCGCTCGAAGCTGCTCGAACCGAACGGAATCGTGCAGGGTGGGATCGTAGATGGCCACCGCGGCGGACAAGTCGGTGCTGCGCGCCAGGGCGGCGCAGCGTGCGCGGATCAAGCGCGGCGAGCGCTTCGGGCGCGGCGACCGCTCGGCGCTGGCGACCTGGTTCTGGGAGATCGATCATGTGCTGCTGCTGCTCGTCACCCTGCTGATCGGCATCGGGCTGATCGCGGTGGCGGCGGCGGCGCCGGCGGCGGCGGTACGCTATTCGGGCAACGGCTACACCATGGACCCGCGCTATTATTTCTGGCGGCAGCTGGTGTGGACCGGCTTTGCGGTGCCGGTGGTGATCGGCGTGTCGATGCTGCCCAAGACGATCGCGCGGCGCGCGGCGCTGGCGGGCGCGGCCGTGTTCACGCTGATGCTGGTGCTCGTTCCCGTGCTCGGAGGGGCGGAGAAGAACGGGGCGCAGCGCTGGATCTTCTTCGGGCCCATCCAGGTGCAGCCGTCCGAATTCCTGAAGCCGTTGTTCGTGGTGGCGGTGGCATGGCTGCTGTCGCTGCAGGCGCGCGACGCCAAGCTGCCGGTGGTGCCGCTGAGCTTCCTCTATCTCGCGGTGATCGCCGGGCTGCTGATGCACCAGCCCGATTTCGGCCAGACGGTGATCTTCGCCGCCGCGTGGCTGACCCTGCTCACGCTGTCGGGCTTCCCGCTCAAATGGCTCGGCGCGCTCGGCGTGGTGGCGGTGGCGGCGATGGTCGCGGCGTATGAATTCTATTCGGTGGCGCACGATCGGATCGACAGCTTCCTCAAGGGCAACGATCCCGCCCACCGCGAGTTCGGCGGGCAGGTGGAGAGCGGGCTGGCGACGCTTCGCCATGGCCATCTGATCGGCACCGGGCCGGGTGCCGGCACGATGAAGTTCCACCTGCCCGAACCGCACACCGATTACATCTTCTCGGTGATCGGCGAGGAGTTCGGGCTGGTCGCGTGCGTCGCGATCGCGCTGATCTATCTGGCGATCGTCGTGCGCACCTTCATGAAGCTGCTGCACGAGGAGGATCGCTTCCTGCTGTTCGCCGGCGCGGGCCTCGTCACCCAGTTCGGGCTGCAGGCGCTGATCAACATGCTGGTCAACGTGCATCTCGCCCCATCCAAGGGCATGACCCTGCCGTTCATCTCCTATGGCGGATCGTCGATGGTCGCGCTGTCGATCGGCTTCGGGCTGCTGCTCGCCTTCACGCGGCGCAACCCGTATCTCACGCGCTCGCCTTACGTGGTGACGTGGGGCGCCCGATGAGCCGAACCGCGACGAGCCGGACGGCGTGAGCGTCCAGCGCCTCTTCGTCCTGGCGGCGGGCGGCACCGGCGGGCACATGATGCCGGCGCACGCGCTCGCCAAGGAGCTGGCGGCGCGCGGGCACCGCGTGGTGCTGGTCACCGACGCGCGCGGGCGGCTGATCCCCGGCCTGTTCGACGGCGTCGAGGTGCACGTCATGCCCGCCGGGCGCGTCGCGGGCGGGCCGCTCGGCTGGCTCAAGGCGTGGAGCGGCATCCGCGCCGGGCGCGCGCTGGCGCGCCGGCTGTATCGCGCGACCGAGCCGACCGCGGTGATCGGCTTCGGCGGCTATCCCGCATTGCCCGCGCTGCTCGCCGCGCTCGATCTCGGCATCGCCACTGCGGTGCACGAGCAGAATGCGGTGCTCGGGCGCGTCAACCGCCTGCTCGCGCGGCGCGTCGACGCGATCGCGACCGCGTATCCGCGGGTCGAGCGGCTCAAGGCGCGCTTCGCCGCCAAGGCGCACCTGGTGGGCAATCCGGTGCGCGAGGAGGTGATCGCGATCGGGCGTGCGCGTTTTCCCGCCCTGGAGGCCGACGCGCCACTCGAATTGCTGGTGACCGGCGGCAGCCAGGGCGCGACGATCCTGTCGCGCGTGGTGCCGGCGGGGCTGGGGCTGCTTCCCCAGATGCTGCGCGCGCGCCTGCATGTCGTGCAGCAATGCCGGCCCGAGGATCTGGATGCGGCGCGCGCGGCCTATGCCGCGCTCGGCATCGCGGCCGAGCTCGCGACCTATCTCGACGACCTGCCCGCTTTGCTCGCCCGGGCGCATCTCGTCGTCGCGCGCGCGGGCGCCTCGACGATCGCCGAGCTGACCGTCGCCGGGCGCCCCGCCATCCTCGTGCCGCTGCCCGGCGCGATGGACGACCACCAGACCGCCAATGCGCGCGAGATGGCGGCCGCGGGCGGCGCGCGGACGATCCCCCAAACGCGCTTCACCCCGCAGGTGCTCGCGGCCGAGGTGGAGGCGCTGGCGGGCGATCCCGAGGCGCTGATCGCGGCCGCGGCGCATGCGCGCGGCTGCGGCCGCCCCAACGCCACGCAGGACCTCGCCGATCTGGTCGAACGCTTCGGTCGCACCCCGGTGATGGACGCGATCGGCGACGACGTGCGTGGCAGGGCAGCAGGCCGGACGGCGCTGGCGACGGGGAGCGCGCGGTCATGAGGGGGGTCGCGACCGATATCGGGACGATCCACTTCATCGGCATCGGCGGGATCGGCATGTCGGGGATCGCCGAGGTGATGCACAATCTGGGCTATTCGGTGCAGGGCTCCGACGTCGCCGAGGGTTATGTGGTGGAGGGGTTGCGCGCGCGCGGCATCCCGGTGGCGATCGGGCACAGGGCGGACAATCTCGGCGACGCGGCGGTGGTGGTCACCTCGACCGCGATCCCGCGCGGCAATCCCGAGGTCGAGCTGGCGCTGGAGAAGCGCGTGCCCGTGGTGCGCCGAGCCGAGATGCTGGCCGAACTGATGCGCCTCAAGTCCACCGTCGCGGTGGCGGGCACGCACGGCAAGACCACCACCACCTCGATGGTCGCGGCATTGCTCGACGCGGGCGGGATCGACCCGACCGTGATCAACGGCGGGATCATCAACAGCTACGGATCGAACGCGCGCCTGGGCGCATCGGACTGGATGGTGGTGGAGGCCGACGAGAGCGACGGCTCGTTCCTGCGCCTCGACG
>CAXUGZ010000157.1:0-4345 GCA_964250685.1 uncultured Sphingomonadaceae bacterium | reverse complement strand
GCGGAGGGCTTCGGCTTCCGGAGTGCGGCGTGACCGGGCTCGCCGCGCGCGCGCGCGGCCCCGAGCAGATGGACGCGGCCGATCTCGCTCCCGCCGACTATGCCGCGGTGCTGGCGGATCTGGCGCAGGTCAACCGCGTGACGATGGCGGCGCGGCCGACCTTGCGCTTCATCCGCCGCGCGCTGGCGGGACGGACGCGCCTGCGCCTGCTCGACGTGGGCTTCGGGCATGGCGACATGCTGCGCAGCATCGCGCGCTGGTGCGCGCGCAACGGCGTCGCGGCCGAGCTGGTGGGGATCGACCTCAATCCCAATTCGGCGCCCGCCGCGCGCGCCGCCACCCCCGCGCACATGGCGATCGACTATCGCACCGGCGACTATGCCGCGCTCGCCGGGCAGCGTTTCGACCTGATCGTGAGCAGCCTGGTCGCGCACCATATGGACGAGAGCGAGCTGGTCGCCTTCCTGCGCTTCATGGAGGCGGAGGGCGCGCGCGGCTGGATGGTCAACGATCTCCACCGCCACCGGCTGGCGCATCGCGGCTTTCCGCTGCTCGCGCGCGCGCTGCGCTGGCACCGCATCGTGCGCGAGGACGGCACGCTCTCGATCGCGCGCGCCTTCCGCGCGGGCGAGTGGCGCGCGCTGCTCGACCAGGCGGGCATCGATCGCGCCGCCGCGCGCGTGGTGCGCCGCTTCCCCTTCCGGCTGTGCGTCGAACGCATCCGCTGATCGTCGGCGGCGGGCCGGCGGGCGCGGCGGCGGCGATCACGCTCGCGCGCGGCGGCGCGCGCCCGCGCGTGATCGAGCGCAATGCCGGCGCGTATCAGGGCGTGTGCGGCGCCTTCCTCGGCTGGGACGCGCTGGCGGCGATCGAGGTGCTCGGGCTGGACGCATGGGCGCTCGGCGCGCGCGCGATCGATCGCGTGCGGATCGTCGCGGGCGGCACGATCGTCGAGCGCCGCCTGCCCCACCGCGCCGCCGGGCTGTCGCGCCAGCGGCTCGACGCGGCCTTGCTCGCGCGCGCCGAGCAGGCGGGCGCCGAGGTCACGCGCGGGATGACGGTGCGGCGTGTCAAGGCGGATCGCGTCCATCTCGCCGACGGCAGCCTGATCGAATGCGACGCGCTGTTCCTCGCCACGGGCAAGCACGATCTGCGCGGCGCGCCCCGGCTGGGCGCCAGGGGTACGCATGTCGGGCTGCGCGCGCTGCTGCCGCCGCAGCCCGATCTCGACGGCGCGATCGAGCTGCACCTGATCGACGGCGGCTATGCCGGGCTGCTGACGCAGGAGGACGGGCGCGTCAATCTGTGCCTGTCGGTGGCGGGGTGGCGGCTGGCGGCGGCGGGGGGCGCGCCCGATCGGCTGCTCGCGGCGCTGGCGGCGGAGGCGCCGCGCCTCGCCGAACGCTGCGCGGGCGCGGCGCTGGCGTGGTCGGCGGTGGCGGCGGTGCCCTATGGCTGGCGCGCACGCGCCACCGCGCCCGCCACGTTCCGCATCGGCGACCAGGCGGCGGTGATCTCCTCGATCGTCGGCGACGGCATCGCGATCGCGCTCGCCAGCGGGCGCGCCGGCGGGGCGGCGTGGCTCAACGGGGGCGCCGCCGCCGCGCCCGCCTTCCAGCGCGCCTTCGCCGCGCGCGCGGCGCGGCCGATCGCGATCGCGGGCCTGTTGCGCCGCGCCGCCGAGCGTCCACGCCTCGCGCCCCCGCTGGTCGCCTTGCTCGGCGCGCTGCCCGGCGGGCTCGGCGCGGCGGCGCGCCTCACGCGCATCGGCGGGTGATGCGCCATGCGGCCCAGGCTTGTGGCCTGCGAGCCGAGCGGATAATCGGGGCGCCGCATCGATGCCCGCCCCCCGCACACCTCCCGCGCGCGGCCGCGCGCGCCGTACCGGCCGGGTGATCCTGCGCCTCGGCCTGTTCGGCATCGTCGCGGGGCTGATCGCATTGGTGATCGCGGTGGCGGTGACGATGGCGTCGCTGCCCTCGTTCAACGATCTGATGCAGAAGCCCAACGGGCAGACGGTGCGCGTCCACGCCGCCGACGGCACCTTGCTGGTGTCGCTCGGCCCGAGCTACGGCGATTGGCTGCCTTACGCGCGCATCCCCGCGACGATGCGCGACGCGATCGTCGCGACCGAGGACCGGCGCTTCTTCAGCCATATCGGGATCGATCCGATCGGCATCGCGCGCTCGGTCTATGTCGCGCGGCGGCTGCGGGGCGAGGGGCGGCGGCTGCAGGGCGCGTCGACGATCACGCAGCAGCTCGCGCGCAACATCTTCCTCACCAACGCGTACAATTTCGGGCGCAAGGCGCGCGAGGCAATCTTCGCGCTCGCGCTCGAGCGCAAATTCTCCAAGCAGCAGATCCTGGAGCTGTACCTCAACCGCGTCTATTTCGGCGGGGGCGCCTATGGCGTGGACGCGGCGGCGCGCAAGTTCTTCGGCCATGCGGGCGATCACATGACGCTGGCGGAGGCGGCGATCGTCGCGGGGCTGGTCAAGGCGCCGTCGCATTATTCGCCCTCGGCCGATCCGCATGCGGCGGTCGATCGCGCGCAGGTGGTGCTGGAGGTGATGCAGGACGCCGATGCGATCACCCCCGCGCAGGCGCGCGCCGCCGATCCGGGCGCGGTCACCTTCGCGCCCGAGCCCAAGCAGAACAGCGTGCGCTACTTCACCGATTGGGCGCTGGCGCAGCTCGACACGCTGGTCGACGAGCAGACCCAGCCGCTCGACGTGTGGACCACGCTCGATCCGCGCATGCAGCGCGCCGCCGACGATTCGATCCGCCGCGCGACGCCGGCAGGGCTGCAAGGTGCGCTGGTGGCGATGGAGAATGACGGCGCGGTGCGCGCGATGGTCGGCGGCACCGATTATGTCTCCTCGATCTACAACCGCGCGACCCAGTCGCAGCGCCAGCCGGGATCGGCGTTCAAGCTGTTCGTCTACCTCGCGGCGCTGGAGGCGGGGATGAAGCCGAGCGACGCGGTGGTCGACGAGCCGATCACGATCGACGGGTGGAGCCCGCGCAACTCGTCGCGCCGCTTCCTCGGCGCGATCGACGTGCGCAACGCCTTCGCCTTCTCGATCAACACCGTCGCCGCGCGGATCGGGCAGAAGGTGGGCTTCGCCGAGATCGCCGACATGGCGCACCGCTTCGGCATCTCGACCCCGATCAACACGCATCCCTCGATGGTGCTCGGCACCTCGGACGTGCGGCTGATCGACATGACGCGCGCGTTCGCGGCGGTCTCCGCCAACGGCACCGCGGTCACCCCCTATGGCATCGTCAAGGTGAGCATCCCCGACGGCACGGTCCTCTACCAGCACCAGGCCGAGCAGCCGCGCGTGCTGGTGGCGCCGTTCGTCGCGGCGGGGATGACCGATCTGCTCCAGACCGCGGTCAACACCGGCACCGCGCGCGCCGCGCAGATCGGGCGCCCGGTCGCGGGCAAGACCGGCACCACATCGTCCAACAAGGACGGCTGGTTCCTCGGCTTTTCGAGCGGGCTCACCACGGGCGTGTGGATGGGCCGCGACGACGACAAGCCTTCGCCGGGGCTGCAGGGCGGACGCAATCCGGCGCAGGCCTTCTCGACCTTCATGCAAACCGCGCTGCGCACGCGGCCGGTGCAGGTGTTCGAGACGCAGGTGACTTTGCCCGAATGGCAGATCGAGCCCGATCAGGAAGCCTATTACGGCGATCCCGATCAGCAGTTCGGCAACAATGACGAAGCGGCTCCCCCCGCCGAAAGCGACCAGCCGCCGCCCGCGCCCGACGACGCGGTGCCCGCGCCCGACGAAACCGCCCCCCAGCCCGCCCCCGCGCCGCGCCGACCGCCCCCGGCCGATCGCCCGCCGCAGATCGACCCGCACTGGCTCGACGGCGTGCTGCGCAACCAGCCGCGCGCCCCGCGGTGAGTCGCGAAAACTCCCTCTCCCCTTCAGGAGGGTAAGGGAGCAGTCGCTTTAACGCCCCATCAGCGCCAGCACCTCGCGGCGGCTGCGCTCGTCGTCGCGGAACACCCCCATCATCCGGCTCGTCGTCATGCTCACGCCGTGCGTGCGCACTCCCCGCCCGCTCATGCAGCCGTGCGTCGCCTCGATCACCACCGCTACCCCCAGCGGCTGGAGATTGTCCCAGATGCAGTCGGCGACCTGCGCGGTCAGCCGCTCCTGGACCTGCAGCCGGCTGGCGAAGCCGTGCAGCACGCGCGCCAGCTTGGAGATGCCGACCACCTTCTTGCGCGGCAGATAGGCGATCGCCGCCTTGCCGACGATCGGCGCCATGTGGTGCTCGCAATGCGACTGGAACGGGATGTCCTTGAGCAGCACGATCTCGTCATAGC
>CAXUGZ010000156.1:1875-4353 GCA_964250685.1 uncultured Sphingomonadaceae bacterium | reverse complement strand
GTGCTCGACAAGGGCGAGAAGATGTCGAAGTCGCTCGGCAACGTGGTCGATCCGATCGGACTGGCGCGGACCTACGGGGTCGATCAGCTGCGCTATTTCCTGTTGCGCGAGGTCAGCTTCGGGCAGGACGGCAGCTACAGCCATGAGGGCATCGTCACGCGCTGCAACGCCGATCTCGCCAACGGGCTCGGCAACCTCGCGCAACGCTGCCTCAGCATGATCGCCAAGAATTGCGGTGGGGTGGTGCCGGCGTCCGGACCCGCGCACGACCAGCTCGGCCTGGCGGGCCTCGCGCCCCGGATCGAGGAGGCGATGGCCGATCTCGCGCTCAACCGCGCGCTCGAGATCGTGTGGGACGGGGTCGCGCTCGCCAACCGCTATTTCGCCGACATGGCGCCGTGGAGCCTGCGCAAGGAGGATCCGGCGCGCGCCGACGGGGTGCTGTACTGGACCGCCGAGGCGGTGCGCATCCTCGCGATCCTCGCCTCGTGGGCGATCCCGGCCAGCGGTGCGGCCTTGCTCGATCAGCTCGGGCAGGGGGCGGATGCGCGCGATTTCGGCGCGCTGGCGGCGCCGCTCGCCCCCGGCACCGCGCTGCCGCCGCCGCAGGGCGTGTTCCCGCGCTGGGTGGAGCCCGCCTGATGCTGATCGATAGCCATTGCCACCTCAATTATAAGGGACTGGTCGAGGATCAGGCGGCGGTGCTGGCGCGCGCGCGCGAACGCGGCGTCACGGGGATGCTCAACATCTCCACACGCGAAAGCGAATGGGACGCGATCGTCGCCACCGCCGGGCGCGAGCCCGACGTGTGGGCGTCGGTCGGCATCCACCCGCATGAGGCCGACGCGCATCCCGAAATCGATGCCGCCAAGCTGATCGCCGCCGCCGCGCACCCGCGCGTGATCGGGATCGGCGAATCGGGGCTCGATTATTATTACGACCATTCGGACCGCGCGCGTCAGCGGGCGAGCTTCCGCGCGCACATCGCCGCCGCGCGCGAGACCCGCCTGCCGCTGATCGTCCACACGCGCGACGCCGAGCAGGACACCGCCGACATCCTGACCGAGGAGATGGAGCGCGGCGCGTTCCCGGCGCTGATCCACTGCTTCACCGCCAGCCAGGCATTCGCCGACGCGATGCTCGCGCTCGGCCTCTATGTCTCGATCTCGGGGATCGTCACCTTCAAGAACGCCACGGCGCTGCAGCAGACCGCTGCCATTTTGCCCGCCGATCGCCTGCTGATCGAGACCGACGCGCCCTTCCTCGCCCCGGTGCCGCACCGGGGCCGGCCGGGCGAGCCTGCGTTCGTCGCCGATACCGCCGCCTTCCTCGCGGCCTTGCGCGGCGAAGATGTCGCCGATCTGATGGCAGGCACGGCGGCCAACTTCTTCACTTTGTTTGGGAAAGCGCGCGCGTGAGGCTGGTGGTGCTCGGCTGCGGCACCTCGTCGGGCGTACCGCGCATCGGCGGCGACTGGGGCGCGTGCGACCCCGCCGATCCGCGCAACCGCCGCCTGCGCGCCTCGATCCTGGTGGCGAGCGCCACCACCACGATCCTGGTCGACAGCGGCCCCGACATGCGCGCGCAACTGCTCGCGGCGGGCGTCGGCGCGCTCGACGCGGTGATCTGGACGCACGAGCATGCCGATCACACGCACGGCATCGACGATCTGCGCCAGGTGTTCCACGCGCGCGGCGCGCCCGTGCCGGGCTATGCGCGCGCCGATACGCTCGCCTTGCTCGAGCAGCGTTTCGCCTATGTGTTTTCGGGGCGCTACGGCTATCCGCCGACCGCGGACGCGCATCTGCTGGAAGACGACATCATGATCGGCGACATCCGCGTGCGCAGCGTCGACCAGCCGCATGGCGAGATCGTCTCGGCCGGACTGCGCTTCGAACATGACGGCGCCGCGATCGGATATGCGACCGATTTCAGCGCGATGACCGACGCGATGGAGACGCTGTTCGAGGGTGTCGACCTGTGGGTGGTCGACGCGCTGCGCCACAAGCCGCACCCGACGCACCCGCATCTGGCGATGACGCTCGACGCGATCGCGCGCGTCCGGCCGCGCCGCGCGATCCTGACGCACATGGATCAGTCGATGGATTACGCCACGCTCGCTGCCGAGCTGCCGGAGAACGTCGTGCCCGGTCACGACGGGTTCGAGCTGGTGCTCGGATGAACGCCGACGGCCTCGTGGCGCTGGTCAGCATCGCCGGCGGGCTGATCCTGACCGGCGCCGCCTTGTACCGCCGGCGGTTCGACCCGAGCCGGCTGTGGCAATTGGCGCTGCTGTGGGTGGCGATCATCACGACGGTCGCGGGGGCGATCACGCTCGGGCTGCGGCTGCGGTGAGCCATATTTTACATAATATATATTATCGAGGTTATGGATGAGCGGAGCAGCACCGGAAGCGCCATCCCCCTCGGACATCGGGTCGGCGTTCATCGCTATGACTTTTTTGCCGGCCGCGTCGGC
>CAXUGZ010000156.1:0-1865 GCA_964250685.1 uncultured Sphingomonadaceae bacterium | reverse complement strand
TCATGGCGCGGCTGCGCGATCCGGTGTGCGGCTGTCCGTGGGATGTCGCACAGACCTTCGCGACGATCGCGCCGTACACGATCGAGGAAGCCTATGAGGTCGCTGACGCGTGCGGGCATGGCGACATGGCCGCGCTCAAGGACGAGCTCGGCGATCTGCTGCTCCAGGTCGTGTTCCACGCGCGCATGGCGGAGGAGATCGGCGCGTTCGCCCTGGCCGACGTGGTCGCCGCGATCTGCGACAAGATGGAGCGTCGTCATCCGCACGTGTTCGGCGACGGCGCGGGCGGCCCCGATGGCTGGGAGCGGATCAAGGCGGAGGAGCGTGCCGCCAAGGTCGACGATCCGAGCGCGCTCGCCGGGGTCGCCGCCGCCCTGCCCGCGCTGATTCGCGCGGTGAAGCTGCAGCAGCGCGCCGCGCGCACCGGCTTCGACTGGCCCGACCCCGCCGGCGCGCGCGCCAAGATCGACGAGGAAGCGGCCGAGGTCGCGGCCGCTACGACCGACAACGAGCGCGCGGAGGAGATCGGCGACCTGCTGTTCGCAACGGTCAATTGGGCGCGCAAGCTCGACATCGAACCCGAAGCCGCCTTGCGCGCCGCCAACGCCAAGTTCGAACGCCGCTTCAGGGCGATGGAGGAGGCGGATGCGGGCTTCGCCTCGCTGTCGCTGGAACAAAAGGAACGGCTGTGGGAGCGCGTCAAACGCGGCTGAAACGCGCGCGCCTTGTGGGGAATCGTTGCGAATTCGTCGACCCGCTCCACCCCGTAACAATTTCAACCGTTTAGTCGTCTCCCGGTGGACCCCGGAACAAGTCCGGGGTGACGAGGCGAAATATGCAACGATCGCCCAAGGGGAGACGGAGTTAGCGCGCTTGGCGGGTTTCGAAGCGGCTCCATTCGTCGGGCGACAATCGGACGTCGACGCGCAGCGTCTCGTCCTCCAGTTCCTGCCGAAGCACCTCGCCATGCTGGTGCAGCCAGGCGAGCGCCCCGCCGTCGCCGACCGAAACCGTCACCTGGTGGACGCGCGCCCCCGCGAGCAGGCGCTTGGCGACGTGGCACTGGAGCGCATCGACCCCCTCGCCCGTCAAGGCGGACACGGGCAACACGTCCGCTTCGAACCGCGCCTCGCTCAGCACGTCGCTGCGGCCTTCGGCGTCGAGGGCGTCGAGCTTGTTCCACACCTCGATGATCGGCGCGGCACTCCCCTCCTCAGCCTCGGGCCCCACGCCGATCTCGGCGAGCACCGCGAGCACGTCGGCGCGCTGCGCGTCGCTGTCGGGGTGGGCGATGTCGCGGACGTGGAGGATCAGGTCGGCGGCGGTCACCTCCTCCAGCGTCGCGCGGAAGGCGGCGACGAGCTGGGTCGGCAGATCGGACACGAACCCGACCGTGTCGGACAGGATCGCCTTGTCGAGCCCCGGCAGCGACACCTGGCGCATCGTCGGGTCGAGCGTCGCGAACAGCAGGTCCTCCGCCCTCACGTCCGCGCCGGTGAGCCGGTTGAACAGGGTCGACTTGCCCGCATTGGTGTAGCCGACCAGCGCCACCACCGGCCATGGCGCGCGCTCGCGCCGCGCGCGATGGAGCCCGCGCGTGCGGCGCACCTGCTCCAGCTCGCGCCGGATGCGCGCCATGCGGTCGCGGATCAGGCGGCGATCGGCCTCGATCTGCGTCTCGCCCGGGCCGCCGAGGAAGCCGAAGCCGCCGCGCTGCCGCTCGAGGTGCGTCCAGCTGCGCACCAGCCGCCCCGCCTGATAATCGAGATGCGCCAGCTCGACCTGGAGCCGCCCCTCGGCGGTGGCGGCGCGCTCGCCGAAGATCTCGAGGATCAGCCCGGTGCGGTCGATCACCTTGGCGACGA
>CAXUGZ010000155.1:0-4369 GCA_964250685.1 uncultured Sphingomonadaceae bacterium | reverse complement strand
GGTCTGGTTGAGCGACAGCAGCCGGTTGCGGCGCACCTGGATCAGGCGGTCGGGGCTGGTGGTGAGCCCCACCACGAGCGGCCGTTCGAGCGCGAACAGCTCGGGCGGCGGAGGGCTTTCGATCACGAGCGGGATGTTGGCGACCTTGTAGCCGCGATTGGCGAGATAGATCGAGGTCGGTGTCTTGGATGAGCGCGACACGCCCGCTAGCACGACGTCCGCCTCCTCCCAATCCTCCGCCGCGAGCCCGTCATCGTGCGCGATCGTGTATTGGATCGCGTCGACGCGCGCGAAATAGGCGGCGTCGAGCGCGTGCTGGCGCCCTGGCCGCGCCTTGGCCTCCTGCCCGAGCAGCCGTTGCAGGGCCTCGGTCACCGGATCGAGGGCGGCGACATGCGGCAGCCCCGCGCGGCGGCAGCGATCCTCGAGCGTGCGCCGCACCTCCGAATTGACGAGCGTGTAGATGATCAGCCCGGGCCGCTGCATGATCTCGGCGAGCACGCGCGTGAGGTGGCTTTCGGAGCGCACCATCGGCCAGAAATGCTTGATCGTCTCGACCCCGTCGAACTGGGCGATCCCGGCCTTGACGATCGCCTCCAGCGTCTCCCCGGTCGAATCGGACAGAAGATGCAGATGGAGCCGCACGATCGGGCCGAAATCAGGCGAAATTGCTGTGGATAAGCATGGGGGCAGCGCTAGCGGAAGCGGGGCCGTACCCGCAAGCCGCACGCGCCGTACCCGCTGCGCCGCCTCGGCGCGCGCGGCGCTCCACAGGGGATTCCCGCACGCTCGGCGATTGTGGATATCGGGGGAAGCCGCCGGGACTCGCGGCGAACCGCCGCGCCTGGCGCTGTCAAGCTGTTGGCAAGTTCGGGCAGAGCGGATAATTCCCGCTCTCGAGCCGCCTACTTACTTCAACAGAATCCTCTTTAAGCTCTTATAGAAGAAGGATGCGCGTGCCCTTGCCCGTGAGCGAACCATCCCGCGATCGCCCGTTGCTCGCCGTGCTGCGCGGCGAGCGGCGCGATCCCCCGCCCGTGTGGCTGATGCGCCAGGCGGGGCGCTACCTGCCCGAATATCGCGCGCTCCGGGCCGACAAGGGCGGCTTCCTCGAGCTGGTGCACGACAGCGCGGCGGCGGCGGAGGTGACGCTCCAGCCGCTCCGGCGCTTCGGCTTCGACGGCGCGATCCTGTTCTCGGACATCCTCGTCATCCCCCATGCGCTGGGACAGGATCTCAGCTTCGAGGCGGGCGAGGGGCCGCGCCTGGCGCCGCCGTTGCTCGACGGGGTGCTGGCGGGGCTGGAGGCGGCGCCCGCGCGGCTGGCGCCGGTCTATCGCACGGTCGAGCTGGTGCGCGCGCAGCTCGCGCCGGAGACCACCTTCCTGGGCTTCGCCGGCGCGCCGTGGACGGTCGCGACTTACATGGTCGCGGGGCAGGGCTCGAAGGAGCAGGCGGCGGCGCGGCGCCTCGCTTATGCCGATCCCAGGGCATTCGGCACGCTGATCGACGCGATCGTCGCGGCGACGGTCGAGTATCTCGCGGGGCAGGTCGCCGCGGGGGTCGACGCGGTCCAGATCTTCGACAGCTGGGCCGGGAGCCTGTCGCCCGCGCAGTTCGAGGATTGGGTGATCGAGCCGACCGCGCGCATCGTCGCCGCGCTGCGCGCGCGCTGTCCGACGGTGCCGATCATCGGCTTCCCCAAGGGCGCGGGCGGCAAGCTCGCCGCTTATGCGCGGGGCACGCGGGTCGACGCGATCGGCATCGACGAGACGGTCGATCCCATATGGGCGGACTCGGTCCTCCCCGCGGCGCTGCCGGTGCAGGGCAATCTCGATCCGCTCGCGCTGATCGCGGGCGGCGCCGCGCTCGATGCGGCGATCGATCGTATCCGCGCGGCCTTCGCGCAGCGTCCGCACGTCTTCAACCTCGGCCACGGCATCCTGCCCGACACGCCGCTCGTGCATGTCGGGCAATTGCTGGCTAGGGTGCGCGGATGACGCTCCCCAGCCTGGGAAACCTGCTCAGCGTGACCTATTTGTGGATCAAGGCCGGACACGTGATCTTCGTGATCTTCTGGATCGCGGGCCTGTTCATGCTGCCGCGTTATTATATCTACCATCAGGAGAGCCCGCCCGGATCGGCCGAGGAGCGGCGCTGGATCGATCGCGAGCGCAAGCTGCGCAACATCATCCTCAATCCTGCGATGATCCTGGTGTGGGCGTTCGGCATCACGCTGGCGAGCGTCGGCCATTGGTGGACCAGCGGGTGGCTCGGCACCAAGCTGCTGCTCGTGCTCGGCCTCTCCGCCTATCACGGCTGGATGGTCGGCTATGGCCGCAAGCTCGCACGCGGGGAGCGCCCGGCGAGCGGCACCGCGCTCAGGCTGATGAACGAGGTGCCGGGGATCGCCACCGCGGCGATCGTGGTGCTGGTGATCGTCAAACCGTTTTAGGGCGCGGTGTCGTTCCTGCTACCGCTGATGGTCAGGTCGGGTTTGGCCATGCCTGCTGCGCGCCGTCCTTGGGCCATTAAGCAATTCCAAAATGGCGCGCGCGCAACGGCTTGCCCGCCTATTTGACCGCTGATAAGTTTCCTAGACCTGTTGCGTCGGCCACGAGGAGCAGCGGCGTTCATGGGGGGGATGAATGCGACGGATTTCGATGTTCGCGCTGGCGGGATGTGCTGCGGTCGCGGGGGTTGGACCGGCGGCCGCCTACCAGATGGATTTCGATTTCGAGGAGACGTTCCTCGCGCGCGTGGCACCGGTCACGACCCCGGTCGGTAGCGCAGGGCCCTATGTCGATCCGGACGCCGCGCACGGGCGATCGAACGGTGATTTCCAGCTGTCTCTGAAGGGGCATTTCGACAGCGGCCTGATCGAGAACGTGGCCGGCGGGCAATCGGTGATCGCCGACGCGACCGTATTCTCGTCGAACCGATACGACACCGTCCTTCTGGGCGGGCTGAAGCTGACCAAGCTCGCCGACGGCGACTTCACGATCCAGGCGCAGCTTCGGTACCTGATCACGCCCGCTGGGCGCCTCGTCGATATATTCGATGCGACCACGATCAGCGCGCATCTGATCGGGGCGACCGGAACAGCGACGTCAAACGGGCTGGCGCAATATGGCGCCTATCTTCTGTACGGCGAGAAGCTGACCGATCTGTACGGCACCGCCGCGCTCAACCCGGCGGGCACCATCGACGAATATTATGCCTCGCCCGAATATCTTCGTTATGGCGCCGACGTCGCGAACGGCGCCACCCCGTTCCCCGGTACCGACACGCTCGATGGTGGGACTTTGACCCTCTACAGCCCCGATTTCGTGCCACCCGACGCCGGAGGGCCTACCGCACCGCCCGGCGCGGTACCTGAACCGTCCACCTGGGCCATGATGATCGGCGGATTTGGGATGATCGGCGGGGCGATGCGCCGCCGCAAGGGGCAATTGGTAGCCAGCTGACGGTGACGCGCGCGGCGCAACGGAGGGGCTTATTTTCTACCGGCAGCGGCGGCCCCCTCCTCAGCAAGAGCTGGGGAGGTCCGTCGCGTCCTTGACGCAACCGATCCCACGCCCCATCTCCTCGCTTGACGATCGCTCGCGCGGACCTTACCGCCGGTAGCGCCCCAGGCCCGCTTTTTCTCGCGAGCGCCTTTCAGCCTTTCCAGACCCGAACAGCCCGCTTCCCGCCGCGCCGTTCCACTCTCCCAGCACCGGACTCCCCATGCACCTCAAAGACCTCAAGAAGAAAACCCCCGCCGAATTGGTCACGATGGCCGAGGAGCGCGGGGTCGAGGGCGCCTCGACGCTGCGCAAGCAGGACCTGCTGTTCGGCATCCTCAAGGCCGAGGCCGAGGAGGGCGAGCAGATATTGGGGCTCGGCACGATCGAGGTGCTGCCCGACGGCTTCGGCTTCCTGCGCAGCCCCGAGGCGAACTATCTCGCCGGTCCCGACGACATCTATATCAGCCCCAATCAGGTGCGGAAGTTCGGACTGCGCACGGGCGACACGGTCGAGGGCGAGATCCGCGATCCCAAGGACGGCGAGCGCTACTTCGCGCTGACGCGCCTGATCTCGGTCAATTTCGACGATCCGAGCGTGGTGCGCCACCGCGTCAATTTCGACAATTTGACCCCGCTCTACCCCGAGAGCAAGCTCACGCTCGATCCCGCCGACCCGACCGTCAAGGACAAGTCCGCGCGCGTGATCGATCTGGTGTCGCCGCAGGGCAAGGGCCAGCGCACTTTGATCGTGGCACCGCCGCGCGTCGGCAAGACCGTCATGCTGCAGAACATGGCCAAGGCGATTACCGACAACCATCCCGAGGTGTTCCTGATCGTGCTGCTGATCGACGAGCGGCCCG
>CAXUGZ010000154.1:0-4382 GCA_964250685.1 uncultured Sphingomonadaceae bacterium | reverse complement strand
ATTCCTACGACTCCACTCCCGGTTCTTACACCATCAACCTGACCGGAGTTACGACGGGTGCGCCCGTGGCTGCGGCAGTGCCGGAGGCCGCGACGTGGGCGATGATGGTCGGCGGTTTCGGGTTCATCGGCGGCACCCTGCGGCGCCGCGCACGGGCGCCGCGGCTGATCTGAGCTGGCGTCTGGGGGCGTCGCTCATCCCGATCGGATGAGCGCCACCGCCGCATCGCGCTCGAACAGGTAGAGGCACAGCCGCGCCGCCTGTCCGCGCGGGCCGGCGAGGCCGCCGTCGCGATCGATCAGCAGCCGCGCGTCCTGGCCCGCGGTCTCGATCAGCGCGGCGGCGTGCTCGGGCGTGGCGAGGCGGAACGCCGCCTCGCCCGACTGGCGCGTGCCCAGCAGCTCGCCGCTGCCGCGCAGGCGCAGATCCTCCTCGGCGATGCGGAAGCCGTCATTGGTTTCGCGCAGCAGCGACAGGCGCGCCCGCGCGGTCTCGCCGAGCGGCCCGCTCCCGCGCAGCAGCAGGCACACCGAGCGCCCCTCGCCGCGGCCGACGCGCCCGCGCAGCTGGTGGAGCTGGGCGAGCCCGAAGCGATCGGCATGCTCGATCACCATCAACGTGGCGTTGGGCACGTCGACCCCGACCTCGATCACCGTGGTCGCGACCAGCACGCCGAGCGTGCCCGACTGGAAGGCGGCCATCGCCGCATCCTTCTCGATCCCCTTCATCCGCCCGTGGATCAGCCCGACCGCATCGCCGAAGCGCGCCCTGAGCGCGGCCGCGCGGCTCTCGGCGGCGGCGAGGTCGCTCGCCTCGCTCTCCTCGACCAGGGGACACACCCAATAGGCCTGTCCCCCGCCCGCGAGGTGGCGGCCGAGCGCGCCGACCACCTCGTTCACCCGATCGTCGGAGATGACGCGCGTCTCAACGGCCGAACGCCCGGGCGGCATCTCGTCCAAGCGGCTCACATCCATCTCGCCATAATGGCTGAGCGTGAGCGTGCGCGGGATCGGCGTCGCGGTCATCGCCAGCAGATGCGGCGGCCGCTCGGCCTTCTGCGTGAGCAGCAGGCGCTGCGCGACGCCGAAGCGGTGCTGCTCGTCGACCACCGCCAGCCCGAGGCGGCGATAGCGCACCGCCTCCTGGAAGATGGCGTGCGTGCCGACCAGGATGTCGATCGAGCCGTCGGCCAGCCCCATCAAGGTCGCCTCGCGCGGCCGCCCCTTGTCGCGTCCGGTGAGCACCGCGAGGTTGACGGGGAGCCCGCCGAGCAGGCGCGACAGGCTGTCGAAATGCTGGCGCGCGAGGATCTCGGTCGGCGCGAGCAACGCGCCTTGCGCGCCCGCCTCGACCGCGATCAGCAGCGCCATCAGCGCCACCAATGTCTTGCCCGCCCCGACATCGCCCTGGAGCAGGCGCAGCATCGGCGCGCCCTGCGCGAGGTCGCCCTCGATCTCGGCGATCGCGCGCGCCTGCGCGCCCGTCGGCCGATAGGGCAGCGCCAGCGCGGCGCGCAGCCGCCCGTCGCCCGCGAGCGGCATCCCGCTGCGCCGGCGCGAGGAGGCGCGCACCAAGGCGAGCGCGAGCTGGTTGGCGAACAATTCGTCATAGGCCAGCCGCGCGCGCGCCTTGGCATCGGCGGGGTCGGCATGGATGCGCGCCAATGCCTCGCGCCAGCCGGGCCAATCGTGGCGCGCGCGCAGGCTCGGCTCGATCCACTCGGGCAGATCGGGCGCGCGCGCCAGCGCCTGCGCGACCAGCGCCGCGAGCCTTTTGCCGGTGAGCCCCTCCGACAGCGCATAGACAGGCTCGCGCGCGGGCAGCGCGCCCGCGTCGGCCGGCGCCATCACCTCGGGGTGCACGATCTGGAGCCACTGGTCGTAGCGCTCGAGCTTGCCCGAGATCGCGCGCGGCTCGCCGATCGGCAGCAGCTTGGCCGCATAGCCCGATCCGCCGCCGAAGAAGGCGAGTGCCACCACATTGCCCGCGCGATCGGCCGCGATCACGCGCGCCGGCGCGCGTGGCGAGCGGCCGAAGCGGTACTCGCTCGGGGTGAGCGTGAGCGTGATCGTGGCGCCCACGTCGCCCTCGTCGAGCAGCTCGACCGCCTTGCGATCGATCCATCCGGTCGGCAGGTGGAACAGCAGGTCGACCGCGCGCGCCAGCCCCAGGCGCGCGAGCGGGCGCGCCAGCGCGGGTCCGACGCCCTTCATCGCCTCGACCTCGGCGAACAGCGGATTGAGAAGTTCGGGACGCATCGCTAGAGGACTGTCCCAACCGCACCTTTACCGCAACCCGTCACCCCGGACCCGTTCGGGGGTCCCTCGCCCCGCCGCTTGCGTGACGCGGTAGATGCCGGACCAGACCCGGCATGACGTTCCGTTTCTCAGGAGACCTTCCGTGGACCGCGAAACCCGCCTGAAGCGCCTGCGCTTCCGCGCCTGGCATCGCGGCACCAAGGAGGCCGACCTGATGATCGGCGGCTTCTTCGATCGCTACGCCGCCGGGTGGGACGATGACGAGCTCGGCTGGTTCGAAGCGCTGCTGGAAGAGGAGGACGTCGAGATCATGGGCTGGGCGATCGGCACCATCGCCGCGCCGCCGCGCTGGGACGGCACGATGATGGAGCGGATGCGCGTGCTGGATTATATCGAGGTCGCGAAGTGAGGGGGCCGCCTTACTCCCTCTCGCCTCTGGGGAGAGGGCCGGGGAGAGGGAGCGACGTGCGCCGCCTGGCGCTCAACTCCAAACCGCTCCCCCTCTCCCAACCCTCTCCCCGGAGGGGAGAGGGTTAGTGGCAGCCGATCTCCAGCGCATCCTCAAGGCCTCCGAGCAGCTCACGCTCGCGGGCGCGCCGGCCGGGTTCCTGCCGTGGCTGATGGCGGACCTGGCGCGCGCCGCCACCGGGCGCGCGGTGTTCATCGCCGCCGACGAGGCGGGGATGCGCGCGCTTGCCGACACCGCGCACTATTTCGCCCCCGAACTGGAGGTGGTGAGCTTCCCGGCGTGGGATTGCCTGCCCTATGATCGCGCCTCGCCCTCGCTGCGCGCGACCAGCGAGCGGCTGGCGGCGCTGCACGCGCTCCAGCGCAAGCGCGACGCGCCGCAGCTGCTCGTCACCACGCTCAACGCCGCCACGCAGCGCACGCTCACCCCCTTCCGCCTGCGCCAGCTCGCCGCATCGCTCGCGCCGGGCGAGCGGATCGATCGCGACGCGCTCGCCGAATTGCTCCAGGCGAACGGCTATGTCCGCGCCGATACGGTGCACGAAGCGGGCGAATATGCGGTGCGCGGCGGGCTGGTCGATCTGTTCCCGGCGGGCGAGGCGCTGGCGCTGAGGCTCGACTTCTTCGGCGACGAGATCGAGACCGTGCGCCAGTTCTCGCCCGACGACCAGCGCACCACCGCGCAGATCGGGGGCTTCACGCTGCTGCCCGCGTCCGAGGCGCTGCTCGACACGGACGGGATCAAGCGCTTCCGCGCGCGCTACCGCGAGCGGTTCGGCGCCACCGCCACGGGCGATCCCCTGTACCAGGCCCTGTCGGAGGGGCGCCGGCTCGCGGGGATGGAGCATTGGCTGCCGCTGATCGAGGAGCGGCTGGCGACCCTGTTCGACCATCTTGGCGGCGACGACCTGATCGTGCGCGACGCGGGCGCGGACGGCGCCGCCGACGCGCGCTTCGACGCGATCGCCGACTATCACCAGAACCGCGTCGCGGCGCGATCGAGCGAATCGGGCAGCTACCGCCCGCTCGATCCCGACCAGCTCTATCTGACGCGCGCGCAATGGGACGCGGCGCTCGCCGACCGGCCGATCCACCTCACGACCCCCTTCCATGAGGCCGAATCGCCCAAGGTGGTCGACTTCGGGGTCGACGCCCCGCGCGATTTCACGCCCGAGCGCGCGCAGAACGCCAATGTCTACGAAGCGGTGGTGGCGCATGTCGGCGCGCTCGGCCGGTCTGGGCGCAAGGTGGTGCTGGCGAGCTATTCGAACGGCGCGCGCGAACGGCTCAAGGGCCTGCTCGCCGATCACGGGCTCGACGGCGCGATGCTCGCCGAGGATTGGCACGACGCGCTCGGCACCGCCTTCCGCCCGGGCACCACCGCGCTCGCGGTGCTGCCGCTCGACCACGGCTTCACCACGCCGCAGGTCGCGCTGCTGACCGAGCAGGACATGCTCGGCGACCGGCTGATCCGCCGCGTCAAGCGCCGCAAATCGGCCGACGCCTTCCTCGCCGAGCTGGCGACGCTCTCGCCGGGCGAT
Source organism: uncultured Sphingomonadaceae bacterium (assembly GCA_964250685.1). Classification (GTDB taxonomy): domain Bacteria; phylum Pseudomonadota; class Alphaproteobacteria; order Sphingomonadales; family Sphingomonadaceae; genus Sphingomonas_I. The sequence goes on along the minus strand of CAXUGZ010000154.1, from coordinate 115 downwards.
CTGGTCGTCCACACCGATCACGGCATCGGCAAATATGAAGGCCTGACGCAGATCCCCGTGGGCAAGGCGCCGCACGATTGCGTCGCGCTCGAATATGCCGGCGGCGACAGGCTCT
>CAXUGZ010000153.1:2806-4417 GCA_964250685.1 uncultured Sphingomonadaceae bacterium | reverse complement strand
CGTAGGACCAGCCATAGGGATATTTGGTCACCACCAGCCGGTCGCCCTTGAGCAGCGTCGGCATCATCGATTCGGACGGGATGTAGAAAGGCTTGGCGACGAAGCTCCATACCGCGAGCACGGCGAGCACGAGCCACGCGAAGCTCTTGATCTCGGCCCACCAGTCGGTCGCTGGCTTGTCCGCCTTGGCGGGGGTGGCGACGGTGAGTTCGGGTGCGGGATCGCTCACGCGGGCTCCTGTTGGCCTTGTTGCTCTGTCCGGCGGGCGTAGAGGATTACGAACGCCTGCGCCCATGGATGATCGTCCGTGAGCGTCACATGAATGTCCACCGCGTGGCCCGCGGGCGTCAACGCGTCAAGCCTCGCCTTCGCGCTGCCGGTGAGCGCGAGCGTGGGCGCGCCCGACGGCAGCGTGACCACGCCGATCTCGCCGAAATCGGCGTCGGCGCCGATGCCCGTGCCGAGCGCCTTGGCGCACGCCTCCTTGGCGGCGAAGCGCTTGGCGTAGGCGGCGGTGCGCGTCGCGGCGCGCGCATCGCACAATGCGCGCTCGGCGGGGGTGAACAGGCGCTCGAGGAAACGCTCGCCGAACCGGTCGAGCGAGGACTGGATCCGCTCAATGCTGCACAGATCCGCGCCGATGCCGAGGATCATGAAGCTCCTCCCCCGCAGGGGGAGGGGGACCGCCCGGCGCAGCCGGGTGGTGGAGGGGTATCCCCGTTGGTCATGGGGCGCCTCGACAATCGAGCGGGGATACCCCTCCACCGCCTTCGGCGGTCCCCCTCCCCCTGCGGGGGAGGAACTTTTCGTCCCCCCATCACCGCGCCGCGTCCATGCAGGCGCGCATCCGCGTCACCGCCGCCGCGAGCCCGGTGAAGATCGCCTCGCCGACCAGGAAATGGCCGATGTTGAGCTCGGCGATCTGCGGGATCGCGGCGATGGCGGCGACATTGTCGAAGGTCAGCCCGTGGCCGGCATGGACCTCGATCCCGTTCTTCGCCGCCAGCGCCGCGGCGTCCGAGAGCCGCCGCAGCTCCGCCGCCTGCGCTTCGCCCGCCAGCTCGGCATAGCGTCCGGTATGCAGCTCCACCACCGGCGCCCGGAGCCGCAAGGCAGCCTCGATCTGGCGCGGATCGGGCTCGACGAACAGCGACACACGAATCTTCGCGCCGCGCAATCGGGCGACGAGCGGAGCGAGATGATTATGCTGCCCGGCCGCGTCGAGCCCCCCCTCAGTCGTGCGCTCCTCGCGCTTCTCGGGGACGATGCAGGCGGCGTGCGGCCGATGACGCAACGCGATGCCGAGCATCTCGTCGGTCGCCGCCATCTCGAGATTGAGCGGAATCGTCAATCGTTCGGACAGCGCCGCGATGTCCTCGTCGGTGATGTGACGCCGGTCCTCGCGCAGATGGGCGGTGATGCCGTCGGCGCCCGCCCCGGCCGCGATCAGCGCCGCGCGCACCGGATCGGGGTAGACCGATCCGCGCGCGTTGCGGACGGTGGCGACATGGTCGATGTTGACGCCCAGGCGCAGCGCGGGCGCGTCGGCCGTCACGCCAGCCCCCGGCTGCCGGGCTTCACCGCGGGGATCGCCGCGAGTTCGGGCGGCAG
>CAXUGZ010000153.1:0-2796 GCA_964250685.1 uncultured Sphingomonadaceae bacterium | reverse complement strand
CGCCGACCTCGGCGCGCCCGTTCGAGCGGTCGATCAGGCAGGCCGCGCCGAGCAGCTCGCCAGGGTGCCGGCGGATCGCGGCGATGCATTCGCGCGACGACAGGCCGGTCGTCACCATATCCTCGACCATCACCACGCGCTCGCCGGGCGCGATCGTGAAATTGCGGCGCAGTCGGAATTCGCCGTCCTCGCGCTCGACGAATATCGCGCGGCAGCCGAGCGCGCGCGCGGTCTCGTATCCCGGGATGACGCCGCCCATCGCCGGGGAGACGATGACGTCGACCGGGCCGAACTGCTCGACGATGCGGCTGGCCAGCGCGCGGCACAGCCGCTCGGTCCGCGCCGGATGCTGGAACACCAGCATCTTCTGGAGAAAGATCCGGCTGCGGCGGCCCGACGACAGGATGAAATGCCCCTCGAGCAGCGCACCCGCCGCGCGGAACTCCGCCAGCACCTCCTCGTCGGTCATGCGCCTGTTCCCAAAGCTTAAGGCCCCGCCGATAGACGCGGCGTCCAAGGGCTTCAACCGCTTGCATTTCGCGCCGATCCGGTGTTGAGACGGCGCAGGCGCCCCGGCTCAGAGGGTCCGCGCACAGCTTAAATCCTTGGCTCGATCGAGGGATGACCAGAGTGTTCAAGACGATCCGGGGACCGATCCTCGGCCTGCTCGCCGCCTTTGCCGCCACGGGCGCCGCGCCCGCGACGGCGCAGGCGCCGGTACTTCCGGTCTCGACCCCCAATGCGGCCGTGCTCGCCCCGGCGGGCGCCGCGATCCCCGCCAAGCCCGGCGACATCGTCCACGTGGCGCCCACCCCCGGCATCGGCATGCCCACCGACAAGATCACGCTGCAGCCGCAAGTCACCGCGATCGGCCAGGAGGCCGAACGGATGCACGATTACATCCTCGTGCCCGTGATGGCGGCGATCTCGCTGCTGGTGCTGGGGCTGCTGCTGTGGGTGATCGTGCGCTACCGCTCGTCGGCCAACCCGACGCCGTCGCGCACCTCGCACAACACGGTGATCGAGGTGGTGTGGACGTTGGTGCCGGTGCTCGTGCTGGTCGCGATCGCGGTGCCCTCGATCAAGCTGATCGCGCACCAATATTCGCCGCCCAAGGCCGATCTGACGATCAAGGTGATCGGCAACCAATGGTATTGGACCTATCAATATCCCGACAATGGCGGGATCGAGCTCGTGTCGAACATGCTCAAGGAAAAGGCCGACGTGACGGGCAAGGAGCATGCGCGGACCGACGCCGACGGGCCCAAGCTGCTCGCGGTCGACGAGCGGATGGTGGTGCCGGCGGGCGCGGTGGTGAAGATCATCGCCACCTCGAACGACGTGATCCATTCGTTCGCGCTTCCCGCCGCGTGGGTGAAGATCGACTCGGTGCCCGGGCGGCTCAACGAGACCTGGTTCAAGATCGACCGCCCCGGCGTCTATTTCGGCCAATGCTCCGAGCTGTGCGGTGCGCGCCACGCGTTCATGCCGATCGCGGTCGAGGTCGTGCCGCCCGCGCAGTTCGCGCAGTGGATCGCCTTCAAGGGCGGGACGATCAAGGGCGCGAAACCTAATCCCGACGCCACCAGCGCGTCCTCGCCCGCCACCGCCGGCACCGCGCCGGGCGCCGCGCTTGTCCCGACCGATCCGACCATCGGCGGCGTGGCCAAGCCCGCCACGACTTCGCAGCCTGCCGTCGCGCAGAACTGAGGCCCATCATGACCGACATCGCCGCCAGCCCGAGCCACTTCCAGGCTGACCATGGGCATCACGAGCATCACGATTCCGATCACAAGCCGGCCTTCTTCGCGCGCTGGTTCATGTCCACCAACCACAAGGACATCGGCACGCTCTACCTGATCTTCGCGATCACCGCGGGCATCATCGGCGGAACGATCTCGGGGCTGATGCGCATGGAGCTGGCGCATCCGGGCATCCAGTATCTCGGCCGCTGGTATGCGATGCTGCACGGCGCGGGCACGATCGACCAGGCGTACCATCTGTGGAACGTGCTGATTACCGCGCACGGCCTCATCATGGTGTTCTTCATGGTGATGCCCGCGATGATCGGCGGGTTCGGCAACTGGTTCGTGCCGATCATGATCGGCGCGCCCGACATGGCGTTCCCGCGCATGAACAACATCAGCTTCTGGCTGCTGATCCCCTCCTTCTCGCTGCTGCTGGGATCGACCTTCGTCTCGGGCGGCACGGGTCCCGGCGCGGGCACGGGCTGGACGGTCTATGCGCCACTCTCGACCTCGGGCTCGGTTGGTCCCGCGGTCGACATGGCGATCCTGTCGCTCCACCTCGCGGGCGCCTCGTCGATCCTCGGCGCGATCAACTTCATCACGACCATCCTCAACATGCGCGCGCCGGGCATGACGCTGCACAAGATGCCGCTGTTCGTGTGGTCGATCCTCGTCACCGCCTTCCTGCTGCTGCTGGCGCTGCCGGTGCTGGCGGCGGCGATCACGATGCTGCTCACCGACCGCAATTTCGGCACCGCCTTCTTCGACGCGAGCGGCGGCGGCGATCCGGTGCTCTACCAGCATCTGTTCTGGTTCTTCGGGCATCCCGAGGTGTACATCATGATCCTGCCGGGCTTCGGCATGGTCAGCCAGGCGGTCGCCACCTTCAGCCGCAAGCCGGTGTTCGGCTATCTCGGCATGGCCTATGCGATGGTGGCGATCGGCGTGGTCGGGTTCATCGTGTGGGCGCACCACATGTTCACCACCGGCATGAGCGTGAACACCAAGATGTATTTCACCGCCGCGACGATGGTGATCGCGGTGCCCA
>CAXUGZ010000152.1:0-4429 GCA_964250685.1 uncultured Sphingomonadaceae bacterium | reverse complement strand
AAGGACAGGCTGCTCCAGCTCCACTCGACCGACCAGCCCGAGATATTCGCCATCGTTGCCGAGATGCGCGCGCTCGCCGACCGATATGGCGCGGTGCTGATCGGCGAGCTCTACCTGCCGGTCGAGCGGCTGATGGCCTATTACGGCCCGGACGATACGGGCGTGCACCTGCCGTTCAACTTCCAGCTGATCGACGCCGCATGGAACGCGCGCGCGCTCCACCGCATGATCGCGGGCTATGAGGTGGCGCTGCCCCCGGGCGGGTGGCCGAACTGGGTGCTCGGCAACCATGACCGCCCGCGCATCGCGACGCGCGTGGGGGAGGCGCAGGCGCGCGTCGCGGCGATGCTGCTGCTCACGCTGCGCGGTACGCCCACGCTCTATTATGGCGACGAGATCGGGACGCGCGACGTCGCGATCCCGCCGGCCCGCATCCGCGATCCGCGCGAGCTGCGCGAGCCCGGGCTGGGCTTCGGCCGCGATCCGGTGCGCACGCCGATGGCGTGGGACGGCTCGCCGCATGCGGGCTTCTCGACCGCCGAGCCGTGGCTGCCGCTGGCGGACGATTGGCGCACGCGCAACGTCGCGGCGCAGGCGGCGGATGCGCGATCGATGCTGACGCTGTATCGCACGCTGCTCGCGCTGAGGCGCGCGCATCGCGCGCTGGCGGTAGGGAGCATGCGCATGATCGAGGCGGAGGGCGACGTGCTCGCCTTCGAACGCGAGCATGAGGGGGAGCGGATCGTGGTGGCGTTGAACCTGGGGGGTACGGAACAGACGTTGCCGTTCGCCAAAGCTCCGGTGCTGCGCGCGCTCCTGTCCACCATAAGCCGGCATGACGGGCGAGGGGTGGAGGGCGGCATCATCCATCTCGCCCCCGACGAAGGCCTCATCCTCCTCGCGCGGGCCGGTTAGATGCGCATCGCCATGCTCGCGCCGATCTCGTGGCGCACGCCGCCGCGCCATTACGGTCCGTGGGAGCTGGTGACGAGCCTGCTCACCGAGGCGCTTGTCGCCAAGGGGGTGGACGTCACCTTGTTGGCCACCGCCGACAGCGCCACCGCGGGCACGCTCGATGCGGTCGTCCCCGCGGGCTATTCGGAGGATCGCACGCTCGACGCCAAGGTGATGGAGATGCTCCACGTCAGCCATGTGTTCGAGCGTGCGCGCGATTTCGACCTGATCCACAACCAGGCCGATTTCGTGCCGCTCGCCTTCTCGCGGCTGGTCGATACAGCCCAGGTGACGACGATCCACGGCTTCTCGTCCGCGCGGATCGTGCCGATGTTCAAGCGTTACGAGGATCGCGTGAACTATGTCGCGATCTCGCATGCCGATCGCCATCCCGACCTGCGCTACGCCGCCACGATCCACCATGGTATCCGGCTCGACGACTTCCCGTTCGACGCGGAAGGGAGCAACGACCTCTTGTTCTTCGGCCGCATCCATCCCGACAAGGGCGCGGCCGAGGCGATCGGCGCCGCGCGCGCGACCGGGCACAGGCTGGTGATGGCAGGGATCGTCCAGGACGAGGGCTATCACGCGCGCGAGGTCGCGCCGCACCTCGACGACAACCGCGTGAAATATTTGGGGCCGGTGGGCGGGGCGGTGCGCACGCACACGCTGGGCCATGCGCGCGCGCTGCTGCACCTGATCGGGTTCGACGAGCCGTTCGGGCTGTCGGTGATCGAGGCGATGGCGTGCGGCACGCCCGTGATCGCGTACCGGCGCGGATCGATGCCCGAGCTGATCGAACACGGCGTCACCGGCTTCCTCGTCGACAGCTTCGACGAGGCGGTGGCGGCGATCGGTCGGATCGGCGAGATCGACCGCGCCGCCTGCCGCGCCTCGGTCGCGCGCCGCTTCACCGTCGAGCGCATGGCGGACGCTTATATCGCCTTGTACCGACGCTTGCTGGGTGAGCCATGACGCGCCTGTTCCACGTTTCCGATCTCCATTTCGGCCGCGAGGACATCGGCGCGGTGCGGTGGTTCGCCGAGACGGTGCGCGCCGGCTCGCGCGAGTTCGCCGCCGCGCAGGCGTGGCTCGCCACGCTCGGCGTGCCGGTGACGATCGAGCCGGGCAATCACGACCTGCCCTATCTCAATCCGCTCGCGCGGCTGCTCCACCCCTATCGGCGCGTCGCCGCGGTGGTGGCGGCGATCGAGCGGCCGCTCGCGCTGCCCGGCGTGCTGCTGGTGCCGCTCAAGACCACCGCCCGCTTTCAGCTGCGCAACCTCTCCTGGGGCCGCGTCTCGCGCTCGGGGCTTGAGGCGGCGCTGGGCCTGCTGAAGCGCAAGCCGGCGGGCGCGGTGGCGCTGGTCGCGTGCCACCATCCGCTCGTGCGCACGGGTTTCGAGGGGCATGGCGATACGCGGCGCGGTACCGAGGCGTTGGCGGCACTGGCGCAGGCGGGGGCGGACGCGGTGCTGAGCGGGCACGTCCACGATGCGTTCGACGTCGAACATCAGGCGGCGGGACGATCGGTCCGCCTGATCGGCGCGGGCACGCTCTCGCGCCGCCTGCGCGCGACACCCCCCTCGTTCAACGAGCTTCGCGTGGGGGAGGGGGGGCTGGAGGTCGTTGAGCGGGTGATGCGCTAATCAGAAGGCCTGAGCGTCCAATCGCTTTTCCGTTCGTGTCGAGCCCTTCGACTGCCTGCCGAGGCAGGCGCTCAGGATGAACTTCATCCCGGAGGGTGAAGTCGAGACACGCTACGTTCAGTGTGTGGCACGTCCCTCGACTGCGCTCGGGACGAACGGATTTCGTTTTCAGGAACGCGCGCCAGACATCTCACCCCCGGTCGGCGCGCAGCGCCAGCGCGGCGACGCAATAGCCGAGAACGGTCAGCTTGAACGAGACGCACAACGCCACCACCAGCGCGATGCGCAGCAGCGTCACCGGGACGCCGCTGCGGTCGGCGAGATCGGCGCAGGTGCCGAGCAGCTTGCCGCGGCTCGACACCTGGTCGTGATATTCGTGGATCATCGATCGTCCTTTCTCGGTCGGCGGATGCGGATCAGCCGACGAGGTGGAGCGGGCCGGTCGCGGAGAGGATGCAGGCGGCGCTGACGACGAACGCCATGAAGCCGACACTCACCTGAGCGACGAGCGTAGAAGCGAAGTTGGTCATGATGGTCTTCCCTGTATGTTGCCCCGGACCATTCCGGCGACATCGGGAAGTTTGCATGGACCGTGCCAAGTGCATGCAAGAGGCGTTTCCGCACCTGATGCGGTGTCGGGCTGGTGCGGGACGCCAACCTGTCGCCATTCCCGCCAAACCATGGCGCCAAAGAACGCGGCTTCAGCCGCGTTGCCACCGCTCGATATCCTCAGGCCGGTCGATTTCGATCCAGCGCGCCGCCGCGCGGTCGAGCGCGGTCACCTGCTCGCGCTGCGCGAGGTGGTCGATCACCGCATGGTGGAACCGCTGCGGGCCGCCGGGTTCGCAGATCACCGCGTCGAGCGATTCGCCGTAGAGGTGGCCGCCCAGCCCGGTGGCGATCACCACGCCCAGCGAGCGGTGCGCGCCATCCTCCAGCTCCTTGCCAACGCGGCGCACCAGCCCGTCGGCGACGAGCACGCGCATGTCGTCCAGCGCGACCTCGCGCGCGCGCTCGACGACGAGGTTCACCCCCGGGCGAGCGGCGGCGAGCGCGGCGCCGATCAGCTCGGGCGCGAGGATCGTGTCGCCGTTGAGCAGGCAGAACGGCCGATCGAGCATCGCGCGCGCGGTCCACACGCTGCCGATGCTGTTCGCCACCGCCCAGAACGGGTTGCACAGCAGCCCCGGCCGCGTGCGCGCGGGCAGCTGCGACAGATGCTGTTCGAGCCGGCCGATGCAATAGCCGCCGACGACGAGGATATCGTCCACGCCGGCCGCGCGTAGCGCCTCGATCTGGTGGTCGAGGATCGCCTTGCCCCCGACGGGCACGAGGCATTTGGGATGGTCGCGCGTGAACGGCAGCAGCCGCGTCCCCTGCCCGGCGGCGAGGATGATCGCCTTCATCGCGGCACGACGGGGCGGGACGGCGCCATGCGCAGCGGGGTAACGCGCCGGCGGCCGCCCCGATAGAGGTTGGCGGGCGCTACCGCCGATGCTCGCCCGAGACGCGCCGCACGGTGCCCGAGCTGGCGCGCATGACGATGCTCTCGGTGGTCATCCGCCCCTTGCGGCGCTTGACCCCCTTGAGCAGCGATCCGTCGGTGACCCCGGTGGCGGCGAAGATCGCGTCGCCCTTCACCAGATCCTCGAGCTGGTAGATGCGGTCGAGGTCGGTGACCCCCCATTTGCGCGCGCGCGCGCGCTCGTCCTCGTTGCGGAACAGCAGCCGGCCCTCGAACTGGCCGCCGACGCAGGCGAGCGCGGCGGCGGCGAGCACGCCCTCGGGGGCGCCGCCCGAGCCCATGTAGATGTCGATCGTGGTCT
>CAXUGZ010000151.1:0-4481 GCA_964250685.1 uncultured Sphingomonadaceae bacterium | reverse complement strand
GCCGGGTCTATGTGGCGTCGCAAAGCTATGCCGATCTGCTGCGCCACGTGATCCGGCCGCCGGTCGCGCCCTTGCTCCAGGCGACCGATCCCGCGCGTTTCCACCCGATCGACGCGCCCCCGCCCGCCCCGGACGTGGTGTTCTGCGGCAATTCGCGCGGGGTGGAGCGCGACATCGTGCGCTGGGCGATCGCGGCCGAGCGGCCGCCCGCGATCTTCGGCGGCGGCTGGGACGGGCTGGTGCCGCCCGCGCTGATCGCGGCCGAGCGCATCGACAATCGCGCGCTCGGCGCGCTGTATGCGGGCGCGGGCGCGGTGCTCAACGATCATTGGCCGTCGATGGCGGCGTTCGGGCTGCTCTCCAACCGGCTGTTCGACATCGTCGCCGCCGGGGGACGCGCGATCTCCGATCGCGTGCCGTCGATCGCGGCGGTGTTCGGCGGCGTGGTGGCGCAGGTGACGGGTCCGGAGGAGTTGCGCGCCGTGGTGGACGCGTCCGACGATACGCCGCGCGCCGGGGCGGCGCGGGCGGTGATCGAGCATCACAGCTTCGATGCGCGCGCGCGGCGGCTTATGGGAGACGTGTTCGCGCTGCTCGGGCTCACGCCCGGCTTTCCCGTTCCGCCCGAGCAGCCCGCCGTGTCGGTGACCCCACGCACGCGCGCGCTGCGCGTCCACGTCATCGCGCCGCACGGGCCATACGGCCCGCAAAGTTCGGCCGCGATCCGGCTGGTGGCGCCGCTCACCGACGAGACGGTGGCGGGCCGCGTCGCGCTCAGCCTCGGCCGCGCCGAGGACGCCGTGCCCGACTGCGACGTCTGCATCGTCCAGCGCGCGGCGATGCCCTCGGTCGCGGCGGTGGATGCGCTCGCCGCGCAGTTGGAGACGATCGGCGCGCGGCTGGTGGTGGACGTCGACGACGCGTTCGTGGCGATGGGGAGCGAGCACCCCGAGGCGGCGATCTACCGCCCGCTCAACGCCGCGATCGAGCGCGCGATCGGGCATGCCGCCGAGACGTGGTTCTCGACCGCGCCGCTCGCGCGCGCCTATGCGCATGTCGCGGGGCGGCACGCGGTGATCCCCAACGCGATCGATCCGCGCATCTGGCGCGACTGGCGCGAGCCGCGACCCGATCCGTTCGCGCGCTCGGTGGTGAGCATGCTCTATATGGGCACGAGCACGCACGGCGCCGATTTCGCGCTGATCCGCCCCGCGCTCGAGCGGCTGGCGGCGGAGCGGCCCGGGCGGTTCGACCTGACGCTGGTGGGCGTCACCCCCGATACCGCGCCCGCGACATGGCTCTACCGCCAGTCGCCCCCCGCCGATGCGGTCCCCTATCCGCGCTTCGTGCGCTGGCTGCGCGCGCAGGGGCCCTACGATATCGGGCTGGCGCCGCTCGCCGACACCGCGTTCAACCGCGCCAAATCGGATATCAAGCTGCTCGATTACGCCGCGCTCGGGCTGCTGCCGATCGTGTCGGAAGGGCCCGCCTATCGCACCGATCCGGCGCTGGGCGCGCACGCGGTGTTCGCCACCGACTGGTTCGCCGCGCTCGGCGATGCGATCGACGATCGCGCGGGCGGCCGCGCGCGCGCCGCCGCCGCGCATGCGCACGTCTGGACCAACCGGGGCACGCGCGGCATTGCGCCGCTGATGGTCGAGCGGCTGGAGGCCCTGCGATGAAATATGCCATGCTCCCCCTGCTCGGGCTGCTGCTCGGCGCCGCGCCCGCCGCCGCGCCGATCCGGCTTGCGCTGCCGATCGAGTGCCATATCGGCAGCGACTGTGTGATCCAGAGCTATGTCGACGACGATCCCGGCCCCGCGGCGCACGATTATCAATGCCATGGCCGCACCTATCCAGCGCATGACGGCACCGATTTCCGCATCCCCAGCATGGCGCGCGAGCGCGCGGGCGTGGCGGTGCTCGCCGCCGCGCCGGGCGTGGTGCTGCGCGTGCGCGACGGCGTCGCCGACGTGTCGATGCGCGATCTGCCGCCGGGCGCGGTCGCGGGGGAGGAATGCGGCAACGGCGTGGTGATCGACCATGGCGGCGGCTGGGAGACGCAATATTGCCACATGGCGCGCGGCAGCGTCGCGGTGCGCCCCGGCGCGCGCGTCGCGGCGGGCACGCCGCTCGGCCGCGTCGGGCTGTCGGGCGGGACCGAGTTCCCGCACGTCCACCTGACCGTGCGGCAGGCGGGCAAAGCGGTCGATCCGTTCGCCTATGGCGCGGCGCCCGGCCAGTGCGGCGGCGGCGTCAGCCTGTGGGCGAGCACGCCGGCCTATCGCCGGGGTGAGGTGCTCGTCGCCGGCTTCGCGACCGGGCCGGTGAGCATGCAACAGGCGCAGGAGCTCGGGCCCGACCAGCAGCCGCGCCCCGCGCGCGGCACGCCTTTGGTCGCATTCGTCCAAGCGATCGGCCTCGCCGCGGGCGACGTCCAGCGCCTGACGCTGCGCGCGCCCGACGGGAGCATCCTGGCCGACAGCCCCGCCGCGCCGCTCGATCGCGACAAGGCGCAGACGATCGTGTTCGTCGGCAAGAAGGCCCCCGCGCAAGGCTGGCCCGCGGGCGTGTACCGCGCGGACTACAGCCTTATGCGCGCCGGGCGGCCGGCGGCGACGCACGTCGAGCGGATCGGGCTTTGATGGCGAACGTCCTGATCGTCCACCAGAACTTCCCCGGCCAGTTTCCCCATATCGCGGACGCGCTGCGCGCGCGCGGCGATCGGGTGGCGGCGATCGGCGGACCGACCGCGAAGGGCCGGCCGGGGGTCGACCTCAGGCGCTGGAGCAACACGCGCGGCAGCACGCAGGGCATCTTCTCTCCCGCGACGCGCGCCGAAGCGGACCTGATCCGCGCCGAGGCGGCGGCGGGGGTCGCGCTGCAGTTGCGCAAGGATGGGTTCGTGCCCGACGTGATCGTCGGCCATCCCGGCTGGGGCGAGACGATCCAGCTCAAGGAGGTGTGGCCCGACGCGCGCATCATCCTGTTCGGCGAGCTGCTGTATCGCAGCCGCGACGGCGACCTCGATTTCGATCCCGAGTTCGGTCCCCCCGATTTCACCAAGAGCATGCGCTCGCACGCCAAGAACGCGACGCAGGTGCTGGCTTATGCGTGGGCGGACACCATCGTCTGCCCGACCGCGTTCCAGGCGGCGAGCTTCCCGGCGGCACTCCAGCCGCTGATCCGCGTGGTGCATGAGGGCGTCGATCTGGACCGCGCGCGCCGCAAGCCGGGCGTGCGGCTGCGCCTGGGCGGCAGTGCGGGCGTGCTCGACGGTTCGACGCCGGTCGTAACCTTCGTCAACCGCACGCTCGAGCCGCTGCGCGGTTTCCACGTCTTCATGCGCGCGCTGCCGGCGTTCCTCGACGCCTGCCCCGACGCGCGCGTGCTGATCATCGGCGGCGACGACGCGAGCGGCTATGGCGGCGAGAGCCCCGGGGGCAAGGGCTGGAAGCCGTGGATACTGGCCGAGCTGGGCGACCGGCTCGACCTCGCGCGCGTCCACTTCGCGGGCAAGGTGCCGCACGCGCAGCTGATCGAGGCGTTCTCGATCTCGTGGGCGCATGTATATTACACCTACCCGTTCGTGCTCTCCTGGTCGCTGGTCGAGGCGATGGCGTGCGAGGCGCTGGTGATCGCGTCCGACACGCCGCCGGTGCGCGACGCGATCACCGACGGGGTGGAGGGCGTGCTGCTCCCCTTCTTCGATGTCCCCGCGCTCTCCGCCGCGCTGATCCGCGCCGCGCGCGAGCCCGAGGCGTTCGCGGCGATGCGCACCGCCGCGCGCGCGCGCGCCACGAGCGGTTTCGACCGCGGCGCGGGCACCGCCGCGTGGCTGAAGATGATCGACGCGCTGCTGCCGACGCGCTGAGAGATCATCGCGCGGCCGAAAGCCCGAGGGAGGTGTCACGAGGGCGGCGCAGCGGTCCTCCTCGTCGAAGAACTCGACACGAACGGACGTGACGGAATGGATCACGTTGGCCGCACCCGTTCGGCACAAAAAAAGAGCCGGTCCGAAGACCGGCTCTCTCAAGCTACCCGAAGGTGACTTCTTAGATGAAGTCGCTCGGGGTGATCGTGGTGCTCGAGGGGGTGATGCCGTCGAGCTTGATGATCGAGTCGATCGTGCCGCCATCGAAGCCCTGCGAGTTGTAGAACAGATAGGTATCGCTACCGACCTGGATCGCGGCGACCTCGGTCCCCGAGTGGGTCGTGTCGTTGTCGAGCAGCTGCTGCGCGTAGGTCTGCGCCGCAGCTACCGTCGTGAACGTCGCACCGCTTTGCGCGAAATCGATCGCGGTCGGGGTACGAGCCGTGGCACCGGCGGTGCCATCCAGCAAAGAAATCTTGTCCGTTCCGTGCGTGAAATCGGTGATCTCGTCGTTGGAATAGACGCCCGAAGCAGAGACGCTAAAAGTCGCGTCGTTGCTGGTAGGCGTGGCATTCGGGGCGGTAGACGTAGCGGAGAAGGTGAAC
>CAXUGZ010000150.1:0-4514 GCA_964250685.1 uncultured Sphingomonadaceae bacterium | reverse complement strand
TGCCCGAGAGCGTGCCGTCGGCCACGAGCGCGATCAAGGCCGCGCCGTGCGCGGGCGAGACCGGGCTGTCGGCGATATCCCTGCCGCGCCGGTTCAAGGCGCCGAACAGGTCCGATGTCAGCCAGTTGGCGGCGGGCCTGGCGACCTCGGCGGCCGGCTTGCCGGTGGCGGCGAGCAAGGCTTCGAACCAGCGCGCGGTCTCGACGTCGGCGGTGATCACATCGGCATTGTAGGCCGAGATGCCCAGCTCCTGCTCGTAGCGCCGGCGCTTGGCGTCGGGCAGCTCGGGCAGGCTGCCCGCGCAATCGGCGAGGAACGCCTCGTCGAGCTCGAGCGGCAGCAGGTCCGGATCGGGGAAGTAGCGGTAATCGTGCGCGTCCTCCTTCGAACGCATCGAGCGCGTCTCGCCGCGATCGGGATCGTAGAGGCGCGTTTCCTGGACGATCTTCCCCCCCGCCTCCAGCAGGTCCACCTGGCGGCGCGCCTCGCCCTCGATCGCGGCCATCACGAAGCGCACCGAATTGACGTTCTTGGTCTCGGTGCGCGTGCCGAGTTCGCCGCCGGGCTTGCGCACCGAGACGTTGACGTCGGCGCGCATCGAGCCCTGCTCCATGTTGCCGTCGCACGAGCCGACATAGCGCAGGATCGCGCGCAGCTTGCGCAGGTACGCGCCCGCTTCGGCGGGGGAGCGCATGTCGGGTCGGCTGACGATCTCCATCAGCGCGACGCCCGAGCGGTTGAGGTCGACATAGGAGCGCGTCGGGTGCTGATCGTGCATCAGCTTGCCCGCATCCTGCTCGACATGGATGCGCTCGATCCCGATCGTCTTGGTCTCGCCTTCCGCCGGTTCGATCTCGATCGTGCCCTCGCCCACCAGCGGGTGATAGAGCTGGCTGATCTGGTAGCCCTGCGGCAGATCGGCGTAGAAATAGTTCTTGCGGTCGAAGCGGCTCCAGCGGTTGATCCGCGCGCCCAGCGCCATGCCGGTGCGCACCGCCTGGCGGATGCACTCGCGGTTGGGCACGGGCAGCATGCCGGGCATGGCGGCGTCGACCAGGCTGACCTGCGCGTTGGGCTCGGCCCCGAACGCGGTCGACGCGCCCGAGAAGAGCTTGGCCGCGCTCGTCACCTGCGCGTGGACCTCGAGGCCGATCACCACCTCCCACGATCCGGTGGCGCCTGCGATGCGATAGGGTTCGGCTGTCATGCGTGTCCGGTCGATCACCGATCGGCCATTGTCAATCCACCTGCGCGCGGGCATGGGCGGAGCGCGCCGTTCCGGACGGCGCTTCCCGCCCGAGCGACGGACCACGCGCGCATGACCCCCGTTTCCGTGCTGGTCGTCATCGTCAACTACCGCACCCCCGCCCTCGCGCTCGAGGCGGTCGCCTCGCTGGAGGCGCAGGTGCGCGCGCATGGCGACGCGCATGTCGTGCTGGTCGACAACGGCTCCGCCGACGGATCGGCCGAGGCGATGCGCCACGGTCTCGCCGCGCGCGATATCCGCGACTGGTGCACCTTGCTGCCGGTGGACCGCAATGGCGGGTTCGCGGCGGGCAACAACGCGGCGCTGCATTGGTATCGCGACGCGGCCGGCGCGCTGCCCGAGTTCGTCTGGCACCTCAATCCCGACGCGCGCGCGCATGCCGGCGCGTTGGCGGCGCTGACGCGCTTCATGGCGGCGCAGCCCGCGGCGGGGATCGCGGGCTCGCTCTGCCTGTATGAGGATGGCGGCGTGCAGCCGAGCGGCTTCCACTTCCACTCGCCGCGCACCGAACTGGTCGCGGCGATCAACTTCGGCCCGGTGACGCGCCTGCTCGGCGGCGAGCTGACCGTCCCTCCCGGCAGCGCGCCCGCGCGGGTCGACTGGGTGAGCGGATCGAGCTTCATGGTACGCCGTGCGGTGTTCGACGCGATCGGGATGATGGACGAGGGCTTCTTCCTCTATTTCGAGGAATGCGACTTCAGCGCGCGCGCGGCGGCGGCGGGGTTCGAGACGTGGACCGTGCCCGCCAGCGTCGTCACGCATCTCGGCGGCCAGTCGACCGGGCAGTCGGGCGCGGCCGAATATGTCAACCGGCGGCCGCGTTACTGGTTCGCGGCGCGCGCGCGCTTCTTCCGGCGGCGCTACGGCATGGCGGGCGCGCATCTCGCCAATTGGCTGTGGCTGCTCGGCCATCCGTTCGGCACCGCGATCAGCCGCCTGCGCGGCCGCCGCCGGGCGGAGCCGCCGCAGCTGTGGCGCGACTTCCTTACGCAATATTACGGGCGCGGCGGGCTGATGTACCGCCTTGGCGCCGCCGATCCGTCGCCCGGCGGGCACTGAGCGCGGTGCGGATCGCGCTCGGCCGCCACCTCTCCTACGCCCGCCTGCGCCAGTTCGCGCTCGGCGGCGCGGCGAGCGTCGCATCGATCGCGCTCGCGACCAACGTGCTGCGCCTGTTCAGCAACGTCGCGCTGACGCGGCTGCTCGATCCCGCGGCGTTCGGCGTCGTCAGCATCATCGTTTCGGTCCAGCTGGTGGTCACTCTGTTCGCCGATGTTGGGCTCTACGATTTCATCGTCCAGCATCGCGAGGGCGACGAGGGACGGTTCCGCGACCAGCTGTGGAGCATCCGGCTGGTGCGCGGCGCGATCCTGACCGCGGTGATGATGGCGCTGTCGCATCCGGTCGCGGCGGCCCTGGGCAAGCCGATGCTGGGGCCGGTGATCGCGCTGTGGAGCGTGTCCTTCCTGTTCGAAGGGGCCTCCGCGCTGAGCTTCGCGCTCGGGGTCCGCGCGCAGCAATTCTGGCGGCTGGGGCTGCTGGAGCTGTCGGCCAATGTGGCGACGACGGCCGTGTCGATCGTCATCGCCATCCTCCTGCACAGCTATTGGGCGATGGTGATCGGCATGCTCGCCGGCGCCGCGGTGAAGATGGTGCTGTCCTATGCGATGTTCGCCGGATCGCGCCGTCGCTGGTGCTTCGATGCCGCGCGCGCGCGCGAGCTATGGGCGTTTTCGCGCTACATCGCGATATCGAGCATCCTCACGCTCGTGCTGATGCAGTCGGACAAGCTGGTGCTCGCGGGGATCATGCCGCTCGCCGCGTTCGGCCTCTACGGCATCGCCACGACACTCGCCACCGCGCCCGCGCAGCTGGCGATGCCCTATACCACGCAGGTTCTGCTCGCGGCCTATGCCGAGGCGGCGCGGACGGGCAAGGAGGCGCTGCGCGCGATCTATTACCGGCGGCGGCGCAAGGTGGCGCTGCTCTACATGTTCGGGGTGGGCGGGATGATCGGCGCGGCGCCGCTGATCGTCGCCATCCTCTACCAGCCGCGCTACCACGCGGTGACGCCGTTCCTGCAATTGCTGCTGATCTCGACCGCGCTGCGCTTCCCCAATTACAGCGCGAAATGGGCGCTGATCGCGCTGGGCGAGACGCGCGCGACGCTGATCAGCAACGTGTGCGCCGCCCTGTGGCTGGCCGGCGGCTGCGGCCTCGCCCTGTGGACGGGCAATATCATGGTGCTGGTCGCGACCGTGGGCACGAGCGAGCTTCCCAGCCTGCTCTATTATTGGCGCTGCCTGCGCCGCCACGATTTGCTGGAGGTGCGCGGCGAGGCGCTCGAGCTGGGCAGCGCGCTCCTGGGGGCGGGTGCGGGCTGGGCGGTGGCGGCGATCGCGTTCGGCCTGTTCCCGCGCCTTTAGCCTACCACCATCGTCCCGGCCGCGCGGTGAAGCCCGCGCGCTGCTCGAGCGCGAGCGCGGCGTTGAGGACGCCCTGCTCGTCGAGCGCCTTGCCGATGATCTGGAGCCCGAGCGGCAGCCCCGCCTGATCGAGCCCGCCCGGCACCGACATCGCCGGCAGCCCGGCGAGGCTCGACGGCACGGTGAAGACGTCGTTCAGGTACATCGCCAGCGGATCGGCCGATTTCTCGCCGAGCGCGAAGGCGGCCGACGGCGCGGTCGGGGTGAGCAGCAGGTCGCAGCTTTGCCAGGCGATCTCGAAATCGCGCGCGATCAACGCGCGGACGCGCTGCGCCTTGGTGTAATAAGCGTCGTAAAAGCCCGCCGAGAGCACGTAGGTGCCGATCAGGATGCGGCGCTTGACCTCGGCGCCGAACCCTTCCGCACGGGTGGCGGCATACATCTCCTGGAGGTTCGCGCCCTCGGGCAGGTCGCGCAGGCCGTAGCGCACCCCGTCATAGCGCGCGAGGTTGGACGAGGCCTCGGCGGGCGCGATGATGTAATAAGCGGGCAACGCGTATTTCGTGTGCGGCAGCGATACCTCGACCACCTGCGCGCCCGCATCCTCCACCATCGCGATGCCCCGCTTCCACAGCGCGTCGATCTCGGCGGGCATGCCCGCGACGCGGTATTCGCGCGGCACGCCGATCCGCAGCCCGCGCAGATCGGCCGAGAGGTCCGCCTCCCAGCGCGGCACCGCCACGTCGAGCGACGTCGCGTCGCGCGCGTCGAAGCCGCTCATCGCCTCGAGCAGGATCGCGCAGTCGCGCACGTCGCGCGCC
>CAXUGZ010000149.1:0-4523 GCA_964250685.1 uncultured Sphingomonadaceae bacterium | reverse complement strand
ATCTCGGCGGCGGCGGTCGGCGTCGGCGCGCGCACGTCGGCGGCGAAGTCGCACAAGGTGACGTCGGTCTCGTGGCCGACCGCGGAGATGATCGGGACCGGCGAGGCCGCGACCGCGCGCACCACCATTTCCTCGTTGAACGCCCACAGATCCTCGACCGAGCCGCCGCCGCGCGCGACGATGATGAGGTCGGGCGGCTCGGGCAGCGCGCCCAGCCCCGCCACCGCCGCCGCCACCTGCGCCGCCGCACCCTCCCCCTGCACCGCCACCGGCCACAGCAGCACGTGCGTCGGGCAGCGGTCGGCGAGGCGGTGGAGGATGTCGCGGATCACAGCACCGGTCGGCGAGGTGACGATGCCGATCGAGCGCGGCAGGAACGGCAGGGGGCGCTTGCGCGCCTCGGCGAACAGCCCCTCGGCGGCGAGCGCGCGGCGGCGCTGGTCGAGCAGCGCCATCAGCGCGCCCTGCCCCGCCAGCTCGATCCGCTCGATCACGATCTGGTAGCGCGAGCGGCCGGGATAGGTGGTGAGCCGCCCGGTCGCGATCACCTCGGCGCCGTCCTCGGGCCGGAACGCGACCGGCGTACCCTTCCAGATCACCGCGTCGAGGCAGGCGCGATCGTCCTTGAGCGTCAGGTAGCAATGGCCCGAGCCGACGCGCTTGAACCCCGATATCTCGCCGCGCACGCGCACATGCCCGAACGCGTCCTCGACCGATCGCTTGAGCGCGCCCGACAGCTCGGACACGGACAGCGGCGGCGAATTGTCACCGGGCGCGAGGTCGCTGATCAGGCTTGTCATCGCTTCACCGTTCGTGTCGAGCGAAGTCGAGACACGTTGGCCGGCGCAGCGTCCCTCGACTTCGCTCGGGACGAACGGTCATGCAAGGTGAGGAAGAAGGCGACGCCATGAAGGTCCTGCTCATCGGTTCGGGCGGACGCGAGCATGCGCTCGCCTGGAAGCTCGCGCAATCGCCGCGCCTGACCGGGCTGTACGCCGCGCCGGGCAATCCGGGGATCGCGCATCATGCCGAGTGCGTCGATCTCGATCCGGGCCATGTCGCATCGATCGTCGCGTTCGCGCGCGCCGAGAATATCGGGCTGGTGGTGGTCGGGCCCGAGGCGCCGTTGGTGGCGGGGCTCGCCGACCGGTTGCGCGCGGACGGCGTGCTGGTGTTCGGCCCCTCGGCGGCGGCGGCGCGGCTCGAGGGATCGAAGGGGTTCGCCAAGGATCTGTGCCGCCAGGCGGGCATCCCCACCGCCGCCTATGAGCGCCATCACGACCATGAGCGCGCGCTCGACGCGCTCGATCGCTTCCCGCTGCCGGTGGTGATCAAGGCGGACGGCCTCGCCTCGGGCAAGGGCGTGACGATCGCGTGGACCACCGCCGAGGCGCGCGAGGCGATCGATCATCTGTTCGGCGGCGGGCTCGGCTCGGCCGGCGCGGAGGTGGTGATCGAGGAGTTCCTCCACGGCGAGGAGGCGAGCCTGTTCGCGCTGACCGACGGCACCACGATCATGCCGTTCGGATCGGCGCAGGACCACAAGCGCGTCGGCGACGGCGACACCGGCCCCAACACCGGCGGCATGGGCGCCTACAGCCCCGCGCGCGTGCTCACCCCCGAGCTGGAGGCACGCGCGCTGGCGCAGATCGTGGCGCCCACCGTGCGCGCGCTGGCGGCGGCGGGAACCCCCTATTCGGGCGTGCTCTATGCGGGGCTGATGCTCACCCCCGCGGGGCCCAGCCTGATCGAATATAATTGCCGCTTCGGCGATCCCGAGACGCAGGTGCTGATGATGCGCTTCGACGGCGACCTCGTCACGCTGCTCGCGGCGGTGGCGGAGGGCCGGCTGGGCGAGATCGCGCGGCCCGAACTGGCCGATCGCACCGCGCTGACGGTGGTGCTGGCGGCCGAGGGCTATCCGGGCGTGGCGCGCACCGGCGGCGCGATCGGAGGCATCGAGCGGGCCGAGGCGGCGGGCGCGCGCGTGTTCCAGGCGGGCACCGCGTGCGTCGACGGGGCGCTGGTCGCGGCGGGCGGGCGCGTGCTGTCGGTGACCGCGAGCGGCGCGAGCGTCGCCGCATCGCGCGCGATCGCCTATGCGGGGGTCGACGCGATCGATTTCCCCACCGGCTTCTGCCGCCGCGACATCGGCTGGCGCGAGGTGGCGCGCGCGGCCGCAGACGAATAAGAGGACGTGATGGACCAGTATACGAGCCTGATCGTCGCCGTCGGCGTGCTGCTGGCGGTGCTCGTCATCCTGCTGCTGCTGCTGCGCAGCCGGCGGCAGAGCGTGCGGCTGAGCGATGCCGCGCCGCTGCCGAAGGTGCGCGAGCCCGCGCCCGATGTCGCCGCGCCGTTCGCGGGGCCGATGGACCTGGCGACGGGCGTGGGGCTGGACGACGGCAGCGCTGAGGTGATGGCGATGACCGGCGCTCTGGTCCAGCCCTCCGCCCCGGCGGAGGGCGATCCGCTCACCACGATCAAGGGGCTCGGCCCCAAGGCGGCAACACGGCTCGCGGAGCTGGGTGTCACGCGCTTCGATCAGATCGCGGGTTGGAGCGAACAGGAGGCGCGCACGATCGACGCGCAGATGGGCCCCTTCCAAGGCCGCATCGCGCGCGACCGCTGGATCGAACAGGCGCGCCTGCTCGCCGGCGGCGAGCGCGCGCGCTTCGAGGCGGAGTTCGGACGGATCGGGGGGTAATCGAGCGGCACGGTCCCCGCGCACCGTTCGCTTCGAGTAGGCATCGAGCTTGTCGAGATGGCGTATCGAGAAGTCGGAACGTGCCGTCTGAGACTTCTCGATACGGGTTCTCGGCAGGCTCGAACCCTACTCGAAGCGAACGGTGGAAGGTGGACGCTCCCTTCACTCCCGCGCGGCGATGAGCTTGTCGATCTTGCGCCCGTCGAGATCGACCACCTCGAAGCGCCAGCCGCCATGCGCGAAATGCTCGCCCACGTGCGGCAGCCGCTTGAGCACCGACAGCGCGAACCCCGCGGTGGTGGCGTAATCGCGATCCTCGGGCAGCACCATGCCGAGCCGCTCGGCGAGCTGGTCGGCGGGGAGCGAGCCCGAGACCAGCCAGCTCCCGTCCTCGCGCTCGACCAGCGGCGGCTCGCTGCCCTCGTCGAGGTCGGAGGCGAACGCGCCCGCGATCGCGGCGAGCAGGTCGACCGGGGTCACCAGCCCGTCGAAATGGCCGTATTCGTCGTGCACGAACGCCATCGGCACGTCCGCCTCGCGCAGCACGGTGAGCGCGTCCATCGCGTCCATCTGGTCGGGCACCACCGGCACCGCGTGCATCAGCGCGGCGAGATCGGGGGTCTCCCCCACCAGGCAGCCGGCGAGCAGGTCGCGCGCCTGCACCACCCCGACCAGCGCGTCGACCGATCCGCGCCCGACGGGCATGCGGCTGTGCGGCAGGTCGCGCAGCGCCTCGATCCCGCCGCCCGCGTCGAGATCGATCCATTCGACGCTGGTGCGCGGCGTCATCACCTCGCGCACCGGCCGGTCGGCGAGCCGCACCACGCCCGAGATGATCGCGCGCTCGCTCTCCTCGATCACGCCCGCGGTCGAGGCCTCGGCCACCACCATGTGCAGCTCCTCGGCGGTGACCTGGCTGTCGCGCTTGCGATGGAGCCCGAGCAGGCGGATCAGCAGCCTGCTCGAATGCTCGAGCAGCCACACGAAGGGTGCGGCCGCGCGCGACAGCCACAGCATCGGCAGCCCCGCCACCGCCGCGATCGGCTCGGGCGCGCCGAGCGCGATCTGCTTGGGCACGAGCTCGCCGACCACCAGGCTGAGATAGGTCGTCGCGACGATCACCAGGCCGAAGCCCCAATGTTCGGCCGGACCATGGCGCAGCCCCAGCAGCTCGAGCCGCTGCGCCACCGGATCGCCCAGCGCCTCGCCCGAAAAGGCGCCCGCGAACACCGCCGTCAGCGTGATGCCGGTCTGCACGGTCGAGAGGAACTTGCCCGGATCGGCGGCGAGCTCGATCGCGACGCGCGCGCCGCGCCGCCCCTTGCGCGCCATCGCCTCCAGCCGCGGCTTGCGCGACGAGACGATCGCCAGCTCGGACATCGCGAACGCGGCGTTGAGGAGCATCAGCGCCAGGAGGATGACGACATCGATCCACGGGAAGGGCGCGAGGGGATGAGGGGAGGGCGTCATGCGGGGCCGCTCCTCCCTATCGCGGACGCGGCGGCCCGGGCAAGCGGCGTGAGCGCGGGCCCGCGCCAGGTGCTCGACAGCGGCGGTCCGGGCGGCTTAACGGGGTCTCGCCCGAGGATGTCTATGCCGCCCGCCACCGCCAGCGAACTGGATCGCCTGATCGCCGCCGCGCGCGCCTGGGCGCCCGCGCGCATGGCGCTGGCGACGGTGATCGCGACCTGGGGATCGGCGCCGCGTCCGCGCGGCAGCCACATGCTGGTGCATGAGGACGGACGGTTCGAGGGCTCGGTCTCGGGCGGCTGCGTCGAGGGCGAGGTGCTGCACGCGGCCGCTGCGACGATCGCCG
>CAXUGZ010000148.1:0-4545 GCA_964250685.1 uncultured Sphingomonadaceae bacterium | reverse complement strand
CCCCGATCACGTCACCCCCGAATTCGTGCGCGACGAGGTGGCGCGGGGGCGCGCGATCATCCCCAACAACATCAACCATCCTGAGAGCGAGCCGATGGCGATCGGGCGCAACTTCCTCGTCAAGATCAACGCCAATATCGGCAACTCGGCGGTCGCCTCCAACGTGGCGGCCGAGGTCGACAAGATGGTGTGGTCGATCCGCTGGGGCGCGGACACGGTGATGGACCTCTCGACCGGGCGCAACATCCACGACACGCGCGAATGGATCATCCGCAACGCGCCCGTGCCGATCGGCACCGTGCCGGTCTACCAGGCGCTGGAGAAGGTCGGCGGGGTCGCCGAGGACCTCACCTGGGAGGTCTTCCGCGACACGCTGGTCGAGCAGGCCGAGCAGGGGGTCGACTATTTCACGATCCATGCCGGCGTGCGCCTGCCCTATATCCCGATGACCGCCAAGCGCGTCACCGGCATCGTCTCGCGCGGCGGATCGATCATGGCCAAATGGTGCCTCAGCCACCACAAGGAGAGCTTCCTCTACGAGCGCTTCGAGGACATTTGCGAGATCATGAAGGCGTATGACATCGCCTTCTCGCTGGGCGACGGCCTGCGCCCCGGATCGATCGCCGACGCCAATGACGAGGCGCAGTTCAGCGAGCTGGCGACCTTGGGCGAACTCACGCAGGTGGCGTGGCGCCACGACGTGCAGGTGATGATCGAAGGCCCCGGCCACGTGCCGATGCACAAGATCAAGGCCAATATGGACAAGCAGCTCGAGGCGTGCGGCGAGGCGCCGTTCTACACGCTCGGGCCGCTCACCACCGATATCGCGCCGGGCTACGACCATATCACCAGCGCGATTGGTGCGGCGATGATCGGCTGGTTCGGCACCGCGATGCTCTGCTACGTCACGCCCAAGGAGCATCTCGGGCTGCCCGACCGCGACGACGTCAAGGTCGGCGTCGTCACCTACAAGCTCGCCGCGCACGCCGCCGACCTCGCCAAGGGACATCCGGCGGCGAAACTGCGCGACGACGCGGTCAGCCGCGCGCGCTACGAATTCCGCTGGCGCGACCAGTTCAACCTGAGCCTCGATCCGGACACGGCGGAGAGCTACCACGACCAGACGCTCCCGGCGGAGGGCGCGAAGACCGCGCATTTTTGCTCGATGTGCGGGCCCAAATTCTGCTCGATGAAGATCACGCAGGAAGTGCGCGATTTCGCGGCCAAACAGAACGCTGAGGCGGACACCTTCCTCGCCGCCAACCCGCAGCTTGAGGCGGACGAAGCCGAGGCGGGGATGGCGCGGATGAGCGCGCGGTTCAGAGAGACGGGCGGGGAGATTTATCTGCCGGCGGCGGAGTGAGGTAGCGAATGTCTGATAAACTCGAAGCAGAATTTGATCGGGCCATGGAAGACATCTATATCAGGGCGAAGGCCGAAGCCGGCTACACCGCTTCCGTATTCCATCGTATGCTAAGCGAAAGGCGAGGAGTTTCTACAGCTAAATATCTTATCAACGATCCGCGTCCCTCCCAAGGATATACCAGCCTGTGGGAAAGAGGACGTCTTGATCTTACCGTAGAAGCGACGGTATTTAGCAATCCTAAGTGGCATCCTCTGTTTGACGAGGGCGAGCTTCGTAAGGCTGAAGCTAGGCTTCAGGTATACCATTATTTCGACAAGGGATAAGAGGTATGGCGAGCAAGTTCGTTATTCGGGTCGTGCTGGGGTCCACATGTCTTGGAAGCGCTCTTTTGGGGAGCTGTGCGCAAAACTCTCTCCAATCACATTCGCCTGTCGGTATTTACAAGAGTGCGAAGAGTCGAGACGTGATAACAGAGTGTCTGTTGAACCGCGTCGGCAATCCTGAAAATCAGCTTAAAGTTGAAAGAGGTTTGACGCAGAACCACGTGATCGTCACATCGCCGTTAGGTCCCCTACAAGGCAGTGACGCCCGGTCGAACAAACGCAGAAACCTGCTTCTAAGCCGCCCTACTCGCCACCGCCCGCGCCGCCACCTCCGGCTCCGCCTCGATCACCGTCAAATACGCCCGCACCGCCGGCGGCGGCATATGCCGGCCGATCTTGTGTCGGATGTTGGCGAGGGGGATGCCGTAGGTGGTGGCGAACCTCTCTTGGCTCAGCCCCAGCCGGTTGCGCAGCCGCCGGATGCGCCGGCCCATCAGCCCGCGCTCCAGCCCCGCGACGCTGACGTCGCGATCCTCGGGATCAGCCGGGATCGCGATCATCGCCTCTTCGTCCACGCGCATTGCTTAACCACACCGCTACAGATGCCGCGCTACGTCCATCGACATGTGCAGGATGCGCTGCACGGTGATCTCGTCGTCGATCAGATCGTAGAAGATGCGGTGGCGCCGATGCGACAGGCTGCGGATCGCCGGCCGGACGTCCGCGTGGATCGCGCCCGCCTGCGGATGCTCGCGCAGCAAGGCGAAGGCGCGCTCGAAGCTGGCGAGATACGCCTCCGCGGCGTGCCAGCCGAATGTCTCGCCGCCATAGCTCAGGAGACCGGCCAGATCGGCATCGGCCGCCCGGCTCAGCGTCAGCCGGATCATTCCCCGCTGCGACGCGCCCGCGATTCCACGATGATATCCTCGATCGAGCGGTCGCTGGCCCCAGACGCACGCCCCTCGTCGATCGCCGCCTGCAACGCCCGGCGCCGCCCCTCATGATCCTGATCGCGCCGCACGAGATCGCGCACATAGTCGCTCGTGCTGCTGTAGCGGCCCTCGGCGACGCGTTGTTCGGCCCAGCCCTTTAGCGTCTCGGGAATCGAAATGTTCATCTGCGCCATCAGCTCCGTCATACATAATTGCGCTAAATTTATCTAGCCTTTCTCCTCGAGCGCCCACACGGGCGCCCTCTGGCGCAGCCGCAGGCTGGCGCCGCCTACTCGGTGAGCCTGAGGAGCCGCCCGCCTCGATCCGGCCGACCGAGACCTGGCTGAGCCCAAACAACGTCAATAATGATACCGGCACTGCGCCACCTGCAGCGCCTGCTCCTCACCGCTCCCCGCGACGCGATACACCAGCCGATGCTCGTGGCTGATCCGCCGCGACCACCAGCCCGACAGGTTGCCGCCGAGCGGCTCGGGCTTGCCGGTGCCCTTGAACGGGTGGCGGCGGCATTCCTCGATAAGGATGTTGATCTTGGCGAACAGCTTGGCGTCACGCGCGAGCAGGTCGAGATACTCCGCCCACGACCGCGACGAGAAGTGTACGTTCATGGCCGAACGAGATCGTGCACCTCGCCGCCACCAGCCTCCAACTCGGCTATGCTCTCCAACAGTCGCTTGGCGTTGGCGGGCGAGCGAAGCAGGTAGAGAGTCTCCTCGATCGAGGCCCATTCGCTCGCCGAGACCAACACCGCGCCCTCGCCGCGCTGGCGCGTAATCGCGAGCGGCGCGCGGTCGGCGACGACCTTGTCGATCATCGACTTCAGGTTTTCGCGGGCTTCGGAATAGCTGACAGCTTGCATGTTCATAAGATGGACAACGATCTGTCCAACGTCAATGCCGATATGAGGGGCTTCCCGTTCGCCGTCGGGCAGTCCCCCGCGAGCGGGCACGCCGCGCACGCGGGCACATCCCACCGGCACACCTCCTGCCCCAGTCGCTTCAACGCGATGTGGAAGGCGAGGAAGTCGTCGCCCGACCAGTGCGGTGCCGCCTCGGTCACCGCCTCGCTGCCCGCGCGATAGTCGGCGCTCGGCCGGACCACGCCGAGCCGCTGGAGCACGCGCAGCACGTGCGTGTCGACGATCATCACCGGACGCCCGAGCGTGCTGGCGTTGAGCGTCGATGCCGCCACCTTGCGCGCGACGCCGGGCAGCCGCTCGAGCCACGCCAGCGCGTCCGGCAGCGCGCGGGTGGCGAGGTGGTCAAGCGCGAAGCCGCCGTCGCGCCTCGATCGCGCGCAGCGCGGCGACGAGGTGGACGGCCTTCGCCCCGGCGAAGGTCACGTCGCCGATCAGCCGCTCGACCGCGCGCGGCTCGGCGCGCGCCAGCGCGGCGGCCGAGCCATAGCGCACCCCAAGCCGTCGATAGGCCGCGGTCGAAACCGCGTCGCGCGTCCGCGCGCTGATCAGCGACTTGACGAGCTGCCCGGACGCGCTCCGCCGCCGTTCCGGCAGCGCGACGGGGCCGAGCCGCGCGCGCCACGCATCCAGCTCGGGGACGACGAACGCGAACGACTCCTGCATGCCCCAGTGTTAGAACATATCAAGAACATGAACAAGCGCCGCGCTGCCCTGACGCCTATACCAGCCCCAACGCCGCCGGCCTGATCCCCGGAAACACCGTCTCCAACGCGCCCGCCCCAAGCCCATATCGCCGTGTCACCAGCTCGGCCAAAAGCGCGCGGTAATCGGTCAGCACGGGCAGATCGCGCCCCTGGTTGAGCGTCGCGGGGGAGAGCGCCACCTGCGGGCCGGCGATGCGGCCGCCCGCGACGCCGCCGCCCATCACCCAATAGACGCTGCCATGGCCGTGATCGGTGCCCTTGTCGCCGTTCTCGCGGAAGGTGC
>CAXUGZ010000147.1:1845-4548 GCA_964250685.1 uncultured Sphingomonadaceae bacterium | reverse complement strand
ACGACGCGGCTGCTGCACGAACAGGGCGTGACCGGCGCGATCGCGCACCGCGTCACCGCGCAACTGCGCTACGCGGCATCGGAGAGCCTGATCGAGGTGCCCGCGGGCAGCCCCGGCGAGATGCGCGCCGCCTTCGCCGAGCGGCATCGCGCGCGCTTCGGCTATGTCGGCGACGGCGCCTTGGTAGTGGAGACGCTGCGGGTCGAGGCGATCGCGCCGGGATCGGCCGAGGCACCGCGACCCGCGCCCCCCGTTGGGCCGCCGCCCGCGCCGATCGATCGCGTGCGCACCTGGTCGGCGGGCGCGTGGGTGGAGACGCCGGTGCACGATCGGGCGCTGCTGCCGGTGGGCGCGCGGATCGAGGGGCCGGCGCTGATCGCCGATCCGGTCTCCACCATCGTCGTCGAGCCCGGATGGCGCGCGACGGTCGACGCGCACGCCAATCTGATGCTGACGCGCGCCCGGCCCACCGTTCGAACGGCCACATCAACCGCGCTCGATCCGGTGCGGCTGGAGATCTTCAACGGGCTGTTTATGGCGATCGCCGAGGAGATGGGCGCCGCGCTCCAGCAGAGCGCCGCCTCGGTCAACATCCGCGAGCGGCTGGATTTCTCGTGCGCGATCTTCGATTCGGGCGGCGCGCTCGTGGCGAACGCGCCGCACATGCCCGTGCATCTCGGATCGATGGGCGATTCGATCCGCGCGATCGTCGACCGGCGCGGGGGCGCACGCGATGGGCGCGGTATCCGGCCGGGCGACGTCTACGCGCTCAATGCGCCCTATGACGGCGGCACGCACCTGCCCGACGTGACATTGGCGATGCCCGTGTTCCTCGATCCCGCCGACGCCGCGCCCGCTTATTACACCGCTGCGCGCGGGCACCATGCCGATATCGGCGGGATCAGCCCCGGATCGATGCCGCCCGCCAGCCGCGACGTGCGCGAGGAGGGGGTGCTGATCGACAATCTGCTGATCGTCGAGCAGGGCCGCTTCCTCGAAGCCGAAGCGCGCGCCGCGCTCGGCGCGGGCGACTGGCCCGCGCGCGATCCCGATCGCAACATCGCCGATCTCCAGGCGCAGATCGCCGCGTGCGCGCGCGGCGCGGCCGAGCTTCGCCGCATCGCGGGCGAATATGGCGCCGAGGTGGTGGCGGCGTATATGGGGCACGTCCAGGCCAATGCCGAGGCGGCGGTGCGCGCGCTGCTCGACCGGCTGGAGGGGGGCGCGTTCACCTATGCGATGGACGACGGCGCGGTCGTGCGCGTGGCGGTCTCAATCGATCGCGCGCGCCGCTCCGCCACGGTCGACTTCACCGGCACCAGCGCGCAGCATCCGGGCAATTTCAACGCGCCCCGATCGATCACGCGCGCGGCGGTGCTCTACGTGTTCCGCACGTTGGTCGACGCGCCGATCCCGATGAACGACGGGTGCCTGGCGCCGATCGAGATCGTGGTGCCCGAAGGATCGATGCTCAACCCGCGCTTCCCCGCCGCGGTGGTGGCGGGCAATGTCGAGACCAGCCAGGTGGTGACCGACGCACTGTTCGGCGCGCTGGGGGCGATGGCGGGCGCGCAGGGGACGATGAACAACTTCACCTTCGGCAATGACCGCCACCAATATTACGAGACGATCGCGGGCGGATCGGGCGCGGGACCGGGCTTCGCGGGCGCGGACGTGGTGCAGACGCACATGACCAACAGCCGGCTGACCGATCTCGAGATCCTCGAGACGCGCTTGCCGGTGGTGCTGGAGGCGTTCGCGATCCGGCGCGGATCGGGCGGCGCGGGCGAGTGGCGCGGCGGCGACGGCGCGGTCCGGCGCGTGCGCTTCGGCGAGGCGATGACCGCGGGCATCCTTGCCAACCGCCGCCGCGTGCCGCCGTTCGGGCTGGCGGGCGGCGCCGACGGCGCGCCGGGGCGGAACTATGTGGTGCGGCGCGACGGCATCGTGGAGCACCTGCCCGCCACCGCCGCGGCCGAGATGGCGCCGGGCGACGTGTTCGTGATCGAGACGCCCGGCGGCGGCGGCTATGGCACGCCTAGATGATCGTTCTGATCGGCCTCGCCATCCTGGTCGCGGGGTTCGCGTGCCGGCTCCAGCCGCTGCCGGTTATCGCGCTCGCCGCCGCCGCGACCGGGCTCGGCGCGGGGATGCGCCCGCTCGCGATCCTGGCGACCTTCGGCCATGCCTATAACCAGAACCGCTACGTGATCGTGATCTATCTCGTGCTGCCGCTGATCGGCCTGCTCGAGCGCCACGGGCTGCAGGAGCGCGCGCGCGGGCTGATCGCCTCGCTCAAGGGTGCGACGGTCGGGCGCCTGCTGCTCGCCTATCTGCTGCTGCGCCAGATCACCGCGGCGGTCGGGCTGGTCTCGATCGCGGGGCATGCGCAGACGGTGCGCCCCTTGGTGGCGCCGATGGCGGAGGGCGCGGCCGAGGCGCGCGCTCCGCTCGGCGCGGCGGAGCGCGAGGGCGTCCGCGCGCTGGCGGCGGCGACCGACAATGTTGGGCTGCTGTTCGGCGAGGACATCTTCCTCGCGATCGGATCGATCCTGCTGATGAAGGGCTTCCTCGACCATTATGGCGTGGTGATCGAGCCCCTGGCGCTGTCGATGTGGGCGATCCCGACGGCTTTGTGCGCGCTCCTGGTCCACTCAGTATTTTCCTCTTGGAAACATAGCTGTTTGATCGCACATTTGGGTT
>CAXUGZ010000147.1:0-1835 GCA_964250685.1 uncultured Sphingomonadaceae bacterium | reverse complement strand
GCCGTGTTCGCCTTCCTGATCCACGGCTGGCGTTTGTGGCGGCTGGATCGCCGGCTCGGCCGGGGCGGGCGGCCGTGATCGGGCTGCCGTTCGTCTACACGCTCGCGGGGCTGATGTTCGCGGGCTTCGCGTGGCGCGCGGTGGGCGACCCGGCCAATCCGCGCCGCTTCGCCAATGGCGGCTTCTGGGGGCTGATCGCGCTGAGCTTCCTTGGCGGGGATTATCTGGGGGATGCGGGCAACGGCCTGCTCGTGCTCGCCTTGGTCGGGATGGCGATGATCGGGATCGGCCGCGGCGATCCCGCGACGACGACGCCCGCCGCGCGCGTCGCCGAGGCGGCGCGGCGCGGCCACCGGCTGTTCGTCGCGGCGCTGGTGGTGCCCGCCGCCGCCTTGCTCGGCACCTTCGCGTTCAAGCGCATGCCGGCTCTGGTCGATACGAAGCAGGCGACCCTGGTGGCGCTGGCGTGCGGGGTGCTGCTCGCGCTCGGCGGGTGCGCGGCGTGGCTGCGGCCGCGCCTGGTGACGCCGATCGACGAGGGGCGGCGGCTGATGGACGCGATCGGCTGGGCGGCGGTGCTGCCGCAGATGCTCGCCGCCCTCGGCGCGCTGTTCGCGGCGGCGGGGGTGGGCGAGGAAGTCGGGCGGCTGCTCGGCGCCGCGCTGCCGCAGGGGAGCGTCATCGCGGCGGTGCTCGCCTACGGGATCGGGATGGCGCTGCTGACGATGCTGATGGGCAACGCCTTCGCCGCCTTTCCGGTGATGACCGCCGCGATCGGGCTGCCGTTGCTCATCACCGGCGCGCACGGCACGCCCGCCGCGATCGCCTCGCTGGGCATGCTGTGCGGCTTCTGCGGTACCCTGCTGACCCCGATGGCGGCCAATTTCAACATCGTGCCCGCGGCGTTGCTGGAGCTGCGCGACCGCTATGGCGTGATCCGCGCGCAGGCGCCGACCGCGTTGGCGATGCTCGCGATCAACCTCGCCTTGATGTACCTGCTCGCGTTCCCGCGATGAGGCTGACGCCCAGCCTTGCAGCCGGCTTCGCACGCGTCACGCTCGGCCATGTCGGGCGCGAATATCCTTATAAGCTGGATCAGGTGCTGGCCGGCCCCGGCGAACTCGCGCCCCCGTCCGCGCGCCACCCGATCTTCCACGGCAGCTACGATTGGCACAGCTGCGTGCACGGCTGGTGGCAGCTGCTGACGATCGCGCGGCTCTACCCCGACCTGGCCGAGGCGGGCGCGATCCGCGCGCGCGCCGACGCGATGCTGGTGCCCGACAAGGCGGCGGGCGAGTTGCGGACGATCGTGTCGGGGCATCGCGGGTTCGAGCGGCCTTATGGCTGGGCGTGGACGCTCGCGCTCCATCGCGAAGCCGCGTGCCATCAGGCGCCATGGGCGGCGGCGCTCGAGCCGCTGGCGCGCGCATTCGCCGCGCGCTTCGCGGAGCATCTGCCCAAGCTGACCTACCCGATCCGCGTCGGCGCGCACGCCAACACCGCGTTCGCCTTGGTGCTCGCGCGGGAGTGGGCGGACGCGCGTGATCCGACGCTGGCCGAGCTGATCGCGCGCCGCGCGCGGGACTGGTTCGGGGGCGACCGCGATGCCCAGGCGTGGGAGCCCGGCGGCGACGAGTTCCTGTCGCCCGCTTTGTGCGAGGCGCTGCTGATGAGCGCGGTGATGGACGCGACGGCGTTCCGCGACTGGTTCGGCGCGTTCCTGCCGCGCGTCGCACGGCGCGCGCCGGCGAGCCTGTTCACCCCCGCGACCGTCTCCGACCGCAGCGACGGCAAGATCGCGCATCTCGACGGGCTCAACCTCAGCCGCGCCTGGT
>CAXUGZ010000146.1:0-4594 GCA_964250685.1 uncultured Sphingomonadaceae bacterium | reverse complement strand
GCGACGAGCTCAAATTGGTGTGGCCGCAGCCGGGGATCGACTTCAAGGAGATGGAAGGGTGGGCGTTCGATCACCTGCTCGTCCAGCCGATGGACGGGCCGGGCATGCGCGACGCGCGCGAGGCATGCATCGCCTTCGTCCTGCGCCACCCGCGCTGGCGGCTGTCGCTCCAGAGCCACAAGATGATCGGGCTGCGGTGACGGGTGCGGACACTCCCTCTCCCCCGCGGGGAGAGGAGCGTGGGCTGGCTCCCTCTCCCCTTGGGAGAGGGCTTGATCCCGTGACCACGCCCCGCCGCTTCGCCTTCACCATCGCCGCGCGCGACGGCGCGGCGCGGGCGGGCGCGATCGCGATGCGGCGGGGCGAGATCCGCACGCCCGCGTTCATGCCCGTCGGCACCGCCGGCACGGTCAAGGCGATGCGCCCCGCCGAGGTCGCGGCGACCGGCGCGGACATCCTGCTCGGCAACACCTATCACCTGATGCTGCGCCCCGGGGCGGAGCGCGTCGCGCGGCTGGGCGGCCTGCACGCCTTCATGGGGTGGGACCGCCCGATCCTGACCGACAGCGGCGGCTATCAGGTGATGAGCCTCTCCGCGCTTACCCGGCAGAGCGAGGAGGGGGTGGCGTTCAAGAGCCACCTCGACGGATCGGCGCATCTGCTCACGCCCGAACGATCGATCGAGATCCAGCGGCTGCTGGGCGCGGACATCGTCATGGCGTTCGACGAATGCACCGGCTACCCCGCCACGACCGAGCGCGCCGAGGCATCGATGGAGCGATCGATGCGCTGGGCGGAGCGTTCCCGGATCGCCTTCGACCAGGGCGGCGCGTACGCCGCGGACGCGGCGCTGTTCGGCATCCAGCAGGGATCGATGGACCAGGGCCTGCGCCTGCGCTCGGCCGAGGCGCTGCGGCATATCGGCTTCGACGGCTATGCGGTGGGCGGGCTGGCGGTAGGGGAGGGGCAGGCGGAGATGTTCCGCGTGCTCGATTTCGCGGCGGCGATGCTGCCCGCCGACGCGCCGCGCTACCTGATGGGGGTGGGCAAGCCCGGCGACATCGTCGGCGCGGTCGAGCGCGGGATCGATATGTTCGATTGCGTCCTCCCGACGCGCTCCGGACGCAACGGCCAGGCCTTCACCTGGGACGGGCCGGTCAACATCCGCAACGCCAAATGGGCCGAGGATGCGGCGCCGATCGATGCCGCCTCGCCGACCGCGGGCTGGAGCCGCGCCTACCTCCACCATCTGGTCAAGAGCGGCGAGATGCTCGGCGCGATGCTGCTCACGCAGCACAATCTGTGGTTCTACCAGCAGCTGATGGCGGCGCTGCGAGCGGCGATCGCGGCGGGGCGGCTGGCGGCGTTCGCCGACGAATTCCGCCGCCGCTACCGCTAAGCGGCCTCGGCCCTCGTGCGCGCGAGCGCCTGCCGCCACAGGGCGAATTCGGCGAAGCTGAGCGCGGTCTCGAACATCAGCCCCGCGCTCCCGGCACGGCACCAGCGCACCACCGCCGGACGGTCGCGCAGCGACGGCAGCGCCAGCTCGCACGGCAGATCGGGCGGCAGCGTGCGATCGATCGTCACCTTCACCCCCGCCTGCGAGACGTCGCACGTCGTGACCGCAATGTCGCCCTTCAGCGTGCGCAGCATCGCCTCCACCGCCATCGCGATGCGCGGCGGCCGGACGCGCCCGATCCGATCGTCGAACGACGAGTGCGAGAGCAACGTCACCACCGACACGGGCGCGTCGAACGCGATGCCGATGCTCCCGTCGCTCGCCCACGCCACGCGGCCGCAGACGTCGTGCCCAGTGCGGAATTCGACGCGCACCGCCGCACCGACCGCGACCGGCAGATAGACCTCGGCTTTGAGCCCGCCGGGCGAGATGTCGCGCAGGATGCACAGCTCCTCGATCCCCGGCGCGGTGAGCTTCGCCACCTGGAAGATGCTGGTCTGCCGGATGCTGCGCCGCCGCTCGGGCGCCGGAGCGGCCTCGCACGCCGAACGGCGCCATGGCAGAGCCGCGATAGTCTGGAACACTTTACCCCTCCTGCGACGATGCCGCCGGGGTCGGTTATGATTTCAAAGTGCTAACCGCTTGCCGCGTGGTCATGGTTGACGCGGCGTTAACCGCGGCGGCGCGGTGGCCCGCTCACGCCTCGGGCCGGGTGCCGAAGCTGAAGTCGAGGAAGCCCGGGACGGGTCCGTTCCATCCGTCGTCGGCGGTCTCGGCGGCGGGCGGGCGCGCGGGGCGATGCTCCTCGGGCCGTCCGCGCCGGTCGTCGCGGCGCGGGGCCGGGCGCGCCTCGCTGCGGCGGCGGGGCGGACGCTCGCGCGGGGCGCGCGGGGTCTCGTCGGCGGCGGGCGGCGCGGGCGGCTCGGCAGTTGCGGGTTCGGCAATGCCGGGTTCGGCCACGGCCGCTTCGGCGGGGGCGGGCGCGGCGCGCGCGCCGCTGCGCGGGATCGCCATCCCAGTCAGCTTCTCGATATTGGCGATCGCCTCGGCGTCCTCGGGGGTGACGAGCGTGATCGCCTTGCCCGTGGCGCCCGCGCGGCCGGTGCGGCCGATGCGGTGGATGTAATCGTCGGGATGCCACGGAACGTCGAAATTGAAGATGTGGCTCACGCCTTTGATGTCGAGCCCGCGCGCGGCGACGTCGGACGCGACCAGGATGTTGATCTCGCCCGCCTTGAAGCGGTCGAGCTCGCGGATGCGTTCGGACTGTTCCATGTCGCCGTGGATCTGGCTCGCGGCGAAGCCCGATTTGCGCAGCGATTCGGCGAGCTCGCGTACCATCGTCTTGCGGTTCGAGAAGATGATCGCGGTCTTGAGGTCGTCCGCCCTGAGCAGCCCGCGCAGCGTCTCGCGCTTGCCGCGGATGCTCGTCTCGACCAGCGCCTGCTCGATCGAGGTGTTGGCGGTGGCGGGGCGCGCCACCTCGACCTGCTTGGGATTGGACAGGAACTTGTCGGCGAGCTTCTTGATCGGCGCGGGCATCGTCGCGGAGAACAGC
Organism: uncultured Sphingomonadaceae bacterium; assembly: GCA_964250685.1. Taxonomy (GTDB): domain Bacteria; phylum Pseudomonadota; class Alphaproteobacteria; order Sphingomonadales; family Sphingomonadaceae; genus Sphingomonas_I. The sequence goes on along the minus strand of CAXUGZ010000146.1, from coordinate 1,577 downwards.
AGGGTCTGGCGCGTCGCGGGCAGCTTCGTGCAGATCTCCTCGATATCGGGGATGAACCCCATGTCGAGCATGCGATCGGCCTCGTCGATCACCAGGATCGAGCAGCCCGAAAGCAGGATCTTGCCGCGCCCGAACAGGTCCATCAGCCGGCCGGGCGTGGCGATCAGCACGTCGACCCCGCGCGCGAGCGCGGCGGTCTGGTCGCCCATCGAGACTCCGCCGATCAGCAGCGCCATCGAAAGCTTGTTGTACTTGCCGTATTTCTCGAAATTCTCCGCCACCTGCGCCGCCAGCTCGCGCGTCGGCTCAAGGATCAGCGAGCGCGGCATCATCGCGCGCGCGCGGCCGTGCGCAAGGATGTCGATCATCGGCAGCACGAACGAGGCGGTCTTGCCCGTGCCCGTCTGCGCGATGCCGATCAGGTCGCGGTTCATCAGCACCGGCGGGATCGCCGCGGCCTGGATCGGGGTCGGATCGGTATAGCCCGATTCCTCGACCGCGCGCAGCAGTTCTTCGGATAGGCCGAGATCGGCGAAGGTCATGGGCGTCCGGGCAAAGGCCTGCTGGCGCCGGACATGTGGCGCCGCAACGGCGTATGCGCTAAGGGCCAAAGCGGCCGCGATGTCAAGCGCCTGCGCGCTATTTGGCGGGCAGCAGCGCGCGGAACCGATCGATCGGGCATTCGCCGCCCGCGCGATCGCGCACCACGTCGCGGCCCGAGCAGATCTTGGCGTCGCCCGTCGGCGCGATGTAGAAGCCGCTATAATAATCGAGCGCGGGACACGACGCGGCGAAGCGCGCGCGCACCCGATCGCCGCCGCGCATCGCCAGATCGACGCTTCCGGGCACCAGCACCGCCGCGCCGAGGATGTCGGCCAGGTCGATGCATCTGGGCCCCTTCTTCTCGCGATAGGCGCGGCGCAGCGGCACCGCGACCACGCGCTGCGTCTCGACGCGCACGATCACGCGCGAACGGAAGGTCAGCTGCGCCACCTCGACGCCGTCGTCGCGAGGCGCGGGCCGGATCGGGATTGCCGTCGCGCCGGCGAGCAGCAGCGCGGCGATCAGCACGGTCATGATCGAGCGTCCATAAGCGGCGCCGTGCTTGGGCGCGGGGCTTTAACCGCCGATGAACTGGCGCGGCGCGTGATGCCGACGCTATAGCGCGCGCCATGACCTGTGCTCCCGATGCAACGCTGCTCGCCGCGCTCGAGCGCCGGCTGGGGCCGCGCGGCTTCACCGCCGACGCTGCCGCGATCGCGCCGTGGCTGAGCGACTGGCGCGGTCGCGTCCATGGTGCGGCCGCCGCCTTGCTCTCCCCGGCGGACACCGACGAGGTGGTCGCGATCGTGCGGCTGGCGGGCGAGGCGGGGGTGGCGCTGGTGCCGCAGGGGGGCAACACCTCGATGGTCGCGGGGGCGACCCCCCCGGCGGACGGTTCCGCGCTGCTGCTGTCGCTGCGGCGGATGCGCGCGATCCGCGCGATCTCGGCCGAGGACAATGTCGCGGTGGCGGAGGCGGGGGTCGCGGCCATTCCGGTCTCCGCCTTCTACGCCGAGACGAAGGTCACGCGGACC
>CAXUGZ010000145.1:0-4621 GCA_964250685.1 uncultured Sphingomonadaceae bacterium | reverse complement strand
GAACGAGCCGAGGCCACAGCTCGCGCCGCGCGAGATGCCGCCACCACGGTGCAGCACGGTGATCAGATCGACCGAGCACAATTGGTTGAGCGAAGTCTTGTACGCAAACGATTCCTCGAACCCCAGCTCGGGGCAGCTGTTGGGCAGGGTATTCCGGTAGACCGTGCGGTCGATCATGACGAAATCGATCGTGCGATCGTCGCGCACGTGCGTCTCGCGGATGCGGTTGAGCTGCACGCAGTCCACCGGCTTGCCGGCGGCTGTCGCGGGCGGCGGCCCCTTCGGCCGCGCCGCGCCGGCAACGGTGCCGGCAGCGAGAAGGGTGAGGGCAAGGGCGATGCGGGGGGACATGTCAGCTCTCCTGTGGCGTGGGCCGGCATGGCGCCGGCGGCGGGGTCTTGGGGGTAAACGCGCAGAGCCCCGCGACGATGCATCGCCAGCATTCGGGCCGCCGCGCCTTGCAGACATGGCGCCCGTGCAGGATCAGCCAGTGATGCGCATGCGCGCGGAACGGCGCCGGCGTGACCTTCTCCAGCCCCTGCTCAACCGCCAGCACGTCCCGGCCGCGCGCCAGGCCGGTCCGGTTGGCGACGCGGAACACGTGCGTGTCCACCGCGATCGTCTCCGCACCAAAGGCAACGTTGAGCACGACGTTGGCGGTCTTGCGGCCGACGCCGGGAAGCGCCTCCAGCGCCTCGCGCGTGCGCGGCACCTCGCCCCCATGCTGCGCGATCAGGCGCTCGGACAATGCGATCACGTTTTTCGCTTTGGTGTTGAACAGCCCGATCGTGCGGATATGCGCCTTCAGCCCCGCCTCTCCCAGCGCGAGCATCCGCGCGGGCGTGCGCACATGCTCGAACAATCCACGCGTCGCCTTGTTGACGCCGCTGTCGGTCGCCTGCGCGGACAGCACCACCGCGACCAGCAGCGTATAGGGGTTCACGTAAACAAGCTCGGTCTGAGGCGACGGATTATCCTCGGCGAGCCGGCGGTAGAATTCGAAGACGTCCGCCTTGCGCATCCCTAGAAGCCGAGCATGTCCTGCATCGTATAGCGCCCCGCGGGCTGGCCGATGAGCCACAAAGCCGCCCTGACCGCCCCGCGCGCGAAGATGCCGCGGTTCTCGGCGCGATGGCCAAGCTCGATCCGCTCGCCCTCGGTCGCGAAGATCACCTGGTGGTCGCCCGCGACCGATCCCCCGCGCAGCGAGGCATAATAGATGCCGCCTTCCTCACGCGAATGCGGCCCCTCCTGCATGCGATCGAAGCGGTTGAGCGCGATCGTGTCGGGCGCGCCGCGCCCGCGATTGGCCGAGGCGCCGAGCAGCAGCGCGCTGCCCGAGGGCGTGTCGCGCTTGGCGCGATGATGCATCTCGAGGATCTCGATGTCCCAGTCGGGGCCAAGCATGCGCGCCGCCCGCTCGACCAGCCCGCGCAGCACGTTGAGCCCGAGCGAGGTGTTGGCGGTCTGGAGCAACGGCACGTCGCGCGCCGCCGCGCTGATCGCGTCATGATGCGCGGGAGCGAGCCCGGTGGTGCCGATCACCAAAGGCGTCGCGGCGGCGCGTGCGGCGGCGAGGCTGGCGGCGAGCGCGTCGGGTGTGGAGAAATCGACCAGCACGTCGCACGCGCGCGCAAGTGCGGCGACATCCGCATGCTCGCCCCGCACCGCACCGTCGCGGCCGATGCCGCCGGCGATCGCCGCCCCCGCGAGCGCGGCCGCGTCGCCGATCGCCCGCCCCATCCGTCCGCCCGCGCCGACGATGCCGATCCGTGTCATCCGCTCCAGGCTCCCCCAACAGGCCCGCCTCCTAAGCGATCGGCGCACGCGCCGAAATAGCGTTCATATGCGCGCGCGGCCGGCTTAGGATGCGTCATGCCCGATCGATCGGCCAACATCGTCGTGCTCACCGGCGCGGGCATTTCGGCCGAGAGCGGGCTCGCCACCTTCCGCGGGCCGGGCGGGCTGTGGGAAGGGCACCGCGTCGAGGACGTGTGCACGCCGCGCGCGCTGGCGCGCGATCCCGCCTTGGTGCTGGGCTTCTACGACGCGCGGCGGCGCGCGCTCGCCGCGGTCGCGCCCAACGCGGCGCATCGCGCGCTGGCGCGGCTCGACGCCGCATGGCCGGGCGGGCTGATGATCGTCACGCAGAACGTCGACGATCTGCACGAGCGCGCCGGCGCGGCGCGGCTCGTGCACATCCATGGTGAGCTGCTGTCCGCGTGGTGCCGCGCGTGCGGCGCGCGCGAACGGTTCGCGGGCGACATGGCGGACGGCCCCGCCTGCACGGCGTGCGGGCGGCGCGGCGCGCTGCGCCCCGACATCGTCTTCTTCGGCGAAATGCCCTATGCGATGGAGGCGATCGAGCGCGCGCTGTCGCAGGCCGATCTGTTCGTCTCGATCGGCACGTCGGGCGCGGTCTATCCCGCCGCAGGCTTCGTCGCGCTCGCCGCCGCGGCGGGCGCGCGCACGCTGGAGCTCAATCTCGAGCCTTCGGCGGGAGCGACTTTGTTCGACGAGGCGCGCGCCGGACCTGCCACCTCTCTGGTGCCCGAATGGGTGGCGGAGATGCTTGGCGGCGGATGAGGCCGATCAGGCCGGGGTCGATGCCTCGGCGCCCGGCGGCGGCGGCGGATCCGCTGCGGGGGGTTGATCGACCGACCACACGCCATCGGCGCTGCGGCGCATCGCCACGCCGCACCGGCGGCATTTGCTGACCCAGCCGTCGCCGGCCCGCCTGGCGCTGCCGCGCGAGCGCTGATGGCGTCCCAGCCGGCACAGGATCGTTCCGATCATAGTTAACGGCCTAGACGGGGGCGGCAGCGGTGTACACTCTTGGTGGCGGGCGGATGCGGCTAACCGATCGGCCCAAGGACCGATCGCGAGATCGTCGCCCCGGCGCGGCACCGGGGCGACGCGGGCGTCAGGCGAGCTTGAGGCCCTCCTTGTTCATCTGGCCGGTCAGCTCCTTGTTCTTCTCGGGCGAAAGCTGGCCCTTCAGGCGCGGGAACAGCGTATTCTCCTCCTCGCGCATGTGCTTCTCGATGTCGGTGCGGAACTGGCGCACCTTGGCGATCCACGCCGGCGAATCCTTGGGCAGCTCGGTCAGCTCGTAGAGATACTGCTTCACATAGCCGTGATCGTTGTTGAGATGATCCGCCTCCTGGATCTGCCCCGCCTCGCGCAGCGCGGGATAGATCACGTTCTCCTCCTCCATCGCATGCTTGGCGAGCATGTGCTTCAGGTTCATGAGCAAGGCCGCGCGCTTGGTGGTGTTACGCTCGGTGGTCGCCTCGATCGCGTCGAATACCTTGAGCGTGAGCTGGTGCTCGGCGGCGAGCGCCTCGTCCCACGGGCCGGCGAGCATCGTCGGCGCCTGCACCGCGAACTTGCGCGCCACGTTGGCGGCGAGCCCCACCGCCAGGCCCGCGGCCGCAGCGCCAAGCATCGCGCCCGTGCCGTCGTGCTTGGCGGGCGCGCGTTTGGCCGGGGTGGCGGTGCCGCTCGCTTTGGTCTTGGCGGCGGCCTTCTGGCGCGTGAAGCGGCCCTCGCCGTCGCGCGGTTCGGCCTTCGCGACCGCGGCGCGCCTGGCGCGCGATTCGGTGGTGTTGCCGGAGGTCGAGCGGGTCGTGGTGTCGGTATCGGCCATGGGGGTCTCCGTCATGCTGGGGCGTTCGCTGCCCCGTCGACTGACCCAAACGCGCAACGCGCGGAAAGTTCTCAGATCTTTCGCAGATCGTCCAGCCACGGGCCCGCCACCCCGTCCGACGGCGCGCGCCAGTCGCCGCGCGGGGACAGGCTGCCCCCCGCGGAGACCTTGGGACCGTTGGGGATGGCCGAGCGCTTGAACTGGCTGATCTGGAAGAAGCGGAAGCAGAACACCTCCAGCCATTTGCGCACCGTCGCCAGATCATAGGCGTTGCGCCCCTCCTCGGGAAAGCCGAGCGGCCATTCGCCCGCCGCCGCGTCGCGCCACGCATGCCAGGCGAGGAACGCGATCTTCGACGGCGCGAGCCCGTGGCGCACGACATGATGCAGGAAGAAATCGTGCAGCTCGTAGGGGCCGATCCGCGATTGCGTGCTCTGGATCGCGCCCGACGCCTCGGCGGGGATCAGCTCGGGCGAAATCTCCGTGCCGAGGATGTCGATCAGCACGCGGTTCGTCGCCGTATCGAACTGGTCGGTGCGCACCGCCCAGCGGATCAGGAACTGGATCAGCGTCTTGGGCACGCCCGCATTGACCGCATAATGGCTCATCTGGTCGCCGACGCCATAGGTGCACCAGCCGAGCGCCAGTTCGGAAAGGTCGCCCGTGCCGACGACGAAGCCGTCGCGCTGGTTGGCGAGGCGGAACAGATAATCGGTGCGCAACCCCGCCTGCACGTTCTCGAACGTGACGTCGTAGACCGGCTCGCCGCGCGCGAACGCATGGCCGATGTCGCCCAGCATCTGCCGCGCGGCGGGGCGGATGTCGATCTCCGCGCCGGTCACGCCGAGCGCGGTCATCAGCGCCCAGGCATTGGCCTTGGTGGCGTCGCCGGTGCCGAAACCGGGCATGGTGAAGCCGAGGATCGAGGAGCGGGGCTGCCCCAGCCGGTCGCACGCCTTGGCCGCGACGATC
>CAXUGZ010000144.1:0-4636 GCA_964250685.1 uncultured Sphingomonadaceae bacterium | reverse complement strand
ACGTCGGTGCGGTTGACGAGCGTGACGTGCGCGCCGAACCCGTGGAAGATGCCCGCGAACTCGTTGGCGATATAGCCCGCGCCGGCGATGACGATGCGCCTGGGCAGCGCGTCGAGATGGAACGCCTCGTTCGAGGTGATGCCATGTTCGTGGCCGGGGCATGCGGGCACGTCGGGCGTCGCGCCGACCGCGACGAGGATGTATTTCGCGCTGACGGTCCGCCCGCCGCCCAGCGTCACCTCGTGCGCGCCGGTGACGGTCGCGCGCTCGGGGATCAGCTCGACGTTGTTGTTGGCGAGCGTGGAGACGTAGATTTCCTCCAGCCGCGCCACTTCGGCCAGCACGTTGTCGCGCAGCGTCTTCCAGTCGAACGCGCAATCGGGCACCTTCCAGCCGAAGCGCCGCGCGTCGGCGAGGTCCTCGGCGAAATGCGCGCCGTAGACGAGCAGCTTCTTGGGGACGCAGCCGCGGATGACGCAGGTGCCGCCGACACGATATTCCTCCGCCACCGCCACCTTCGCGCCGTGGCCCGCGGCGACGCGCGCGGCGCGCACCCCGCCCGATCCCGCGCCGATCACGAACAGATCATAGTCGAACTCGGCCATTCAGCGTCCCGATCATGCAGCTTGAGCGCGCGATGTAGGTACTGGAGAAGCGCGCAGCAAACGCGAAAGCCCGCTTACTGTGATCGGCGCTGATGTTCCTCCCCCGCGGGGGGAGGGGGACCGCGCGCAGCGCGGTGGAGGGGTATCCCCCGTGACGATCGGGCGTTCCGGTCAGCAGCGCGCTACCCCTCCGCCATCCTGCGGATGGTCCCCTTCCCCTACGGGGGAGGAGCTTGGCCGCACACTCCTTCCATATCTTCCGCACGCTCGGCCCGGCGGGGCCGCTCGACCTCGCCCGCATCATCATCGCCGACCCATTGCTCGATCGTGAGCGCGCTGGTCGGGCGCACCTCGGCGCGCATCGCGTTCTTCATGATCTCGAGCGCCCAATGGCGCCGTTCGGCCGTGCGCGAGGCGACCGCATCCTCGGGCACCCACAGGCGATAATCGCGCATATGCGCGTCCCCGGCGGTGAACAGCACGCAGATGTCGGCCGAGATGCCCGTGAGGATCAGCCGATCGACGCCGAGCTTAGGAAGCAGCACCGGCAAATTGGTCGAATAGAATCCGGAGAATTGCGGCTTGATAACGAAATAGTCGCCGTCGCGGGGAACCAGCCGCTCGGCGATCGCGCGCCCGCGGCTGCCTTCGGCAAGGGCGCGATCGATCAGCCGCGCGCGCTCCGAATGCCATTCGCCGAAATTGTCGTTGACGTAGATTACGGGAAGATCGGCCGCGTCCGCCTCCGCGCGCAGCCGCAGCACGGCATCCGCCGCCGCTTCGGTTGCGGCAAGCATCTCGCCCGCCACGCCGAAATCCATCTCGGTGATCATATCGATGATGACCAGCGCCGCGCCGCCGCGCGGCGCGTCGCGGAACGGCGCGGTCGCGACAATTGGGCCGGGATCGCTGTCCGCCATCGCGCCGCGCCCGCCCGATCAGTCCTTCGCCGTACCCGGCTCCGCCATGTCGGCGTGCCGCTTGGCGAGCACGCTATCGGGCGTGATGTGGCTGATCGCCGCCTGGAGCTTGTTCTGCCACCCCGACACGACGTGGCCCGCGCCGCTCATCATCGCGTCCCAGCCGTCGCGCGCGACCTTGGCCGCATCGTCCTTCTTGCCGGTGCCGACCTTGGTGTCCATCATGTCCGCGCGCTCGAAGAATTCGGTTTCGGTCGCGCCCGGCATGAGCACGGTGACCGAAACGCCGTCGTCCTTCAGCTCCTCTCGCAACGCGTAGGAGAAGCTGTCGAGATACGCCTTGGTGCCGTTATACACCGCCTGGAAGCTGCCGGGCATCAGCCCCGCGATCGAGCCGGTGATGAGGATGCGGCCCGCGCGCGCCGCCTTCATCCGCTGCGCCACCTTCTGGAGCAGATAAGTGGTGCCGGTGACGTTGGTGTCGATCACGCGCCGCCAGTCGGCGACGTCCTGGTCGACGAACGCGCGCCCGAGTCCGCGCCCGGCATTAGCGAGCAGCAGCTCGACCGGACGGCCGTTCACCGCCGCGAGCAACGAGTCGTTGCCCTCGAACGTCGCGAGATCGGCCTCGACCGAGACGACGTTGGTGCCATGGCGCTTGAGATCGTCCGCCGCGTTGTTGATCAGCGGCTCGTCCGCGACGACGATGAGGTCGTAGCCGTCCTGCGCCGCGATGTGCGCCAACTCGAAGCCGATGCCGGTGGAAGCGCCGGTGATGATCGCCAGCTTACCATTGCCTGCCATGGAAGTTCTCCTTCTTCGTCCTCCCGCCTGCGGGAGGGGAATGGTCACGCCGCCTTCGCCAGATCCTGCTTGGGCATGCCTGGCTTAAGCACGATCTTGGTCGCTTCGTTCTGATGATCGTGAAACAATTTGTAGCCGTCGGGCGCGTTTTCGAGGCTGAGATGGTGCGAGATGAGGAAGGTCGTATCGATCTTCTCCTCGACGATCGCCTGGAGCAGCCCGGGCAGGTAATGCTGCACATGCGTCTGCCCGGTCTTCATCGTCAGTCCCTTCTCCATGAAGGCGCCCATCGGGAACTTGTCGACGAACCCGCCATAGACCGCCGGGATCGACACGCGCCCGCCCTTGCGCACCGACAGGATCACCTGGCGCAGCACGTGGATGCGGTCGGTGCCCATGAAGGTGGAGGCCTTGATCTGGTCCCACGCATTGTCGACGAACAAACCGTGCGCCTCGAGCCCGACCGAGTCGATCACCGCATCGGGGCCGAGCCCGCCGGTCATCTCCTGAAGCGCGTCGTAGACCTTGGTGTCGTTGAAGTTGATCGTCTCCGCGCCGAACTTGGCCGCGAGTTCCAGCCGGCGCGGAAAGTGATCGATCGCGATCACGCGCGCCGCACCCATGATGAAGGCCGATTGCACCGCGAACAGCCCGACCGGGCCGCAGCCCCATACCGCGACCGTATCGCCCTTCTCGATCTGCGCATTCTCGGCCGCCTGCCACCCGGTCGGGAGGATGTCCGAAAGGAACAGCACCTTGTCGTCCTCGATCCCATCGGGGATCACGATCGGGCCGACGTCCGAATAGGGGACGCGCACATATTCGGCCTGCCCGCCCGAATAGCCGCCGGTCATGTGGCTGTAGCCGAACAGGCCGGGCATCGGATGCCCGTAGAGCTGCTCGCCGATATCCTGGTTGTCCGCGGGGTTCGAATTGTCGCACGCGCTATATTGATGCTTGGAGCAGAAATAGCATGAGCCGCACGCGATCACGAACGGGATGACGACGCGCTGCCCCTGCTTGAGCGTCGACTTGGGTCCGGTCTCGACCACCTCGCCCATGAATTCGTGGCCGAGCACGTCGCCCGCCTTCATCGTCGGGATGTAGCCGTCATACAGATGCAGGTCCGATCCGCAGATCGCGGTCGAGGTGATCTTGATGATCGCATCGCGCGGGTTGACGATCTCGGGATCGGGGACGGTGTCGACGCGGACGTCATGCTTGCCGTGCCAGGTGAGGGCGCGCATCGGCGGCTCCTTGCAATGAGGGAATGGATCAGGCCGGGAGGTCGGTCGCGTCGGCGCGCGTGCGGGCGGACGTGCTGATCTCGCCCGTTTCCATGAACTGCTTGAAGCGCCTCAAGTCGCGCCGCGCCTGGGTCGCCGGCTCGCGCTGGAACAGCTTGGCGAAGAGCGCTCCCAGCGCCCCGCCCGGAGGATCGTAGGCGATCACCGCGCGCACCACGGTGCCGCGCCCTTCGACGCCGTGAAACTCGACGCGCCCGCTGTTGCGGATGTCTGCACCGTCGACCGAGGCCCAGGCGAGCAGCTTGCCGGGCTCGTCCTCGGTCACCTCGGCGTCCCAATGCACGGTGCGGCCGGCGGGCGCCTTGACCGTCCAGGTGGATCGCGTGAGGCCCGCGGTCTCGATCTTCTCGACATTCTCCATCACCCCGGCGAGGTTCGAGAAGTCGCGCCAGAAGTCGTAGAGTTCCTGCGGCGGCTTGGCGATCGTGACTACCGCTGTCGTGACGTTACGCTCGTCGCGCGGCGCTTCTCCGGCGACGATCGTCGTGTCGCGCGCAGTGGTTGCGGGGGCGTCCATCGTCGTCGGATCGGCCATCACATTCTCCGCGTTTTCAGTTCCTTGGGCACGGGGCTCAACCTCCCTGCGCGGCGTGGGTTCCGGTGGATCGTCGCGCGGGGCGGGCGATTGAGCGCCGCCTAGGACCACGCTAAATGCAGGTTAAGACGGGAGCTGGATCGTGTGTAACGCCTCTATTACCCGATCCACCTCTTCGGCGGTGTTGTAATGGCACAGGCCGACGCGCAGCAGCCCGCCGCTCGCCTCCAGTCCCAACCGCGCGATCACCTCGACCGCGTAGAAATGCCCGGACCACGCGAAGATGCCGCGCGCCGCGAGGTGGCGCGCGAGCGCGTCCGGATCGTGCCCGGCGATGGTGAGCCCGAAGGTCGGCACGCGCCCCGCCATCGTCGGCGCGCCCCAGAGCTTCAGCCCCTCCACGGTGGCAAGCCCCGCGAGCAGCCGCTCGCCCAGCATCCGCTCATAGGCGAGGCACCCCTCCAG
>CAXUGZ010000143.1:0-4693 GCA_964250685.1 uncultured Sphingomonadaceae bacterium | reverse complement strand
CCGCCCGGCGGAAGATGTGGAAGCACGCTCACGCCCCCCAGGCGGCGCTGTGGCGACGCGAGCGCCCGCTCGCCACGGTGACGTTCGATGCGGCCTGCACCGCGCCGCTGCGGACGCTCACGCGCCTGTTCGTGGTGCGCGTGCCGCTCAGCGATCCGTCGCTGCTGCGCGACGGGCCGGTGACGATGCGCTTCACCTATCATCTCGAGCAGCGGCGGGGCTGGGCCGACGCCTTGGTGGTCGCCACCGCCAACGAGGCGACCGAGATGGCCGAGCCGGGCGGCGCCGAAACCGCGGGCGAGCTCCGCCTCTGGCTCGATCCGGTGGTGGTGCGCGAGGCGCGCGGCGTGAGCGCGCGCGTGCGCCTGACGGTGCGCTCGCGCGCGTGCGGCCGGGCGGTGTTCGCGCTCGATTCGGTCGAACTGAACCAGAGCTAGCATGAGCGGCGCTCCGCCCGTCGCCCCTGCCAGGCCCGCGTCGGAGGGTGCGCCCGCCATCCTCGACGCCGAGCGCGTGCGCGTCGCGGCACGGCGCGAGGCGCTCAAGTGCACCTCGTCACCCCACGATCGCACGATCGAACGCCCCCCCGATCAGACGGTCGGACTCGCGCTCTCGGGCGGCGGCATCCGCAGCGCGACGTTCTCGCTCGGCCTGCTGCGCGCGCTGGGGCGGGCGGGGATGATCCCCTATATCGACTATCTCTCGACGGTGTCAGGGGGTGGCTATACCGGCGCCTTCCTGTGCAGCTGCTACGTGCCGTGCGCGGTGCGGGGCGATACCGAGCAGTCCAAGCGCGCTCCCCCGCCCGTCGGCGGCACCGACGATCCGTTCGCGGGCGTGGACGGCGAGCGCCGGCTGGAGCATCTGCGCCAGAGCGGACGCTACCTGCTGCCCAACAGCACGGGCGACGCGGTCAGCCTGATGGTGATCATGAGCCGCAGCTGGCTGGCGATCCACGCGGTGATCGGCCTGAGCCTGGTCGCGGTCATCATGACGTTCAAGCTCGTCCAGGCGCTGTACCTGCGCTGGGACTGGGCGCTCGATCTCGAGGCCTATGGCGCAGAGGTGCTCGGGCTGCCGCCGTCGCTGTGGCCGAGCCAGTGGATGGAAGGCGCCACCGGGGGGCATTGGTTCATCACGAGCTGGCTGTGGCTGGTCAGCGCCCCGTTCCTGCTCGTCACCACCGGGCTGTTCTGGGCCTATTTCCTGACGCGGACCGCGTCGGCCGACGGGCCGCGCCTCGTGCGCGTGATACGGGGGCCGAGCATGGTGGTGGGGTTGATCGGGCTGGGTGCCGGGCTGCTCCTGATGCTCCAGCCCGATCAGGTCGGCATCGGCCTCGCCGCGCCACGCGGGCTGGGTTTCCTGCTGCTCGCGCTCTCGATCGTGGCGGTGAGCGGCTATGCGCTGGCCGAGTTCGCCGATTTCCTCGAAACCAGCCGACAGCTGCGCACGATCCGCCGCATCCTGGGTCACGACGAGCCCGCGCCGGCTGACCAGATGGCCAATTCGCCCGGCGTGCAGGAGGATCGGGTGCGTCGCCGGCTGACTGATTGGGCGACCTTCACGCTCAAATGGGCGCTGTTCATCGCCGCGCTGGCGCTGTTCGACACGATCGCGCAGACGATCTACGTCCGTCGCGACGAGCTCGCCAACTATGCCGTCGCCGGCACCGCCTCGATCGCGTTGGTGCCGCTGCTGCGCCAGCTCATCATCAAGCTGCCCGCGCTGGGGCGGGGAGGCAGGAAGTCGCTGTCGTTGCTCGCGCGCTTCGGTCGCGTCGCCGCGTTGCTGGCGGGGCTGATCCTGGCGCTGGTGCTCGGCATCTTCTGGGCGTTCCTCGCGCAGGCGCTGGCGTGGCGCAACGGACCGATCGGCGGGATCGCGGCGGTGCCGCCCCAATCGCCGCTCTGGGTGCTGGAGCTGACCGTCGCGGGCCTGCTCATCGCCTTCGTCGCGATCGGCTTCAGCTTCGGCTTCCTCAATCTGTCGAGCTACGCCAATTTCTATGCGGTGCGGCTGCGCCGCGCCTATCTGGGCGCCAGCAACCAGAAAAGATGGCTGGCGGGCAAGAGCGTGTTCCCGATCAACGCCGACCATATCGACGACGATATCGCGCTCGACCGGTATTACGATGCCGACGTGATGGCACCCCTCCATCTCATCAACGTCACGATCAACGACACGAGCAGCGGATCGTCGAACACCGTCCAGCGCGACCGGCGGGGCAAGCCGCTCACCATCTCGCCGGCGGGCTTCATCTATTCGGGCGACGAGCGATCGGACCTGCGGCTGCTGCCCTTCGACCACGCGGGCGACGGCATGGGGTGCGCGCCCGAGAAGCTGCCGCTGTCGGCGTGGATCGGCATTTCGGGCGCCGCGGCGTCGACCGGCATGGGCCAGTTCGGCAGCCTCGGGCTCTCGCTGCTCGCGGGGCTCGCGAACGTGCGGATGGGCAATTGGTGGGATCCGGGCCAGCGCGATCAGCGGCGCCTGCAGAACCTGGTGCAGGGCCGTCTCGCCGCCGAGTTCCTCGGCCGCTTTCCTGGCACCGACGGGCGCCGCTGGTATCTGACCGACGGCGGCCATTTCGAGAATAGCGGCGCCTACGAGCTCGTCCGCCGGCGGGTACGGCTCATCATCCTGTGCGACAACGGCGCCGATCCCAAGTACGAGTTCGCCGACCTGGTGAACCTGACGCGCCGCATCCGCATCGATTTCGGCGCGGAGCTCACCTTCGCGGGGACGCGCACGCTCCGCCGCCTGCTCGCCGACGACGACGACCTGCTGGCGGCGTTCGGCACCGTCCAGCAATTGTGCGGCGCGCAGCAGGAGGACAAACGGATCGGTCCCTATGCCGCGCTGGGACGGATCCACTATCTCGACGATCCCGATCGGGGCAGCAGCACGATCCTGCTGATCAAGCCGCGCGTCTGCGGGCACGAGGCGCGCGACCTCGTCGCCTACGCCAAGGCCAACCCGCCCTTCCCGCAGCAGACCACGCTCGACCAGTTCTTCGACGAGGCGCAATGGGAGAGCTATTTCCGCCTCGGCCAGCGCATCGGCGACACGCTGTTCGAACACCGCGTCGGCGGCAAGTGGCACCCCTGGCACATGCTGCCGATCGGCGGACACGATTGGGATGCGGTGGAGGATGTCGCCGATTGAGGTGCGATGAGCGCGACGTTGAGGTGCGATGAGCGCGACGCCCTGCTCCCGAACGCTCATTGAGACTGGACCGGTCGCGCGAAACCGTTCCAACCCCGTTACGCGCGCCAGCGGCCGAGCTCCATCCAGCGCAGCAGCGGCTTGAGCGGCGCGATCCACACGATTCCCGTCACCAGATAGACCAGCGCCTGGACGAGGTGCGGCAGCGTCGCGATGCGATCGGCCTCGCCGGCCACCAGCCCCGCCCAGCCGACGATCAGCAGCATGATGAGGAGCATGCCGAACGGCTTGCGCCAGGTGGGGGTCATGCGGTCTCTCCCGGGATCGCGATCCACTCGCGCTCGGTCGCGACCGCGTGGAGCGGCACGTCCCACGGGTCGAGCGGCACCGTCGCCAGCTCCTGCGCCGACCAGGCGAAGCCGATCCGGATCGCCCCCGGCAGCGCCGCGAACGCGCGGTCGTAATAGCCCGCGCCTTGGCCGATGCGGCCGCCGTGGCGGTCGAAGCCGACGAGCGGGGTCACGATCACAGCGGGCGCGATCTCGGCGCCCTCCGCATGCGGCTGGCTGAGGCCGAGCGCGCCCCGGGCGAGCGCCGCGCCGGGACGCCAGGCGAGGAAACGCATCGTGCCGCCGTCCGCCGCGACATGCGGCAGCGCCAGCTCATGCCCGCGCTCGGCGAGCATGGCGGCGAGCGGCGCCGGGTCGATCTCGTCGCGCAAGGCGTGATACAGCGCCACCGTCGCCCCGGCGGGGACGTGCGCGATCACGCGCCGGGCAGCCGCTTCGAGCGCACGGTCCAGCGCACCCTGCGCGCGCAACGCCGCGACATGGGCGCGCCGCGCCGCGCGCAGCATGGCGCGCACCGCTTCCTTGGTAGGGCGGGGCGGGGCGGGAAGGGGTGGTGGAACCGCCATGGCCGTTTTCCGGAAAATCCTCTGACGCCGTAAACGTCAGGTGGGAACCATGTGCATCGGGCCAGGGCCCGGACAGGGACAGCTCCCTAGGATGATGAATCGCCTCAGGGATGTTCGCAGCGCTCGTACCGGGCAGTCCCACCATTGTCCTATCTAGTATGTGGGAGCGTCGTTCTCAAGCTGTACCGCGAGCCGCTCGATCCGCTCGGCGAGCGCGTCGATCGTGGCGGCGAACGCGGGCTCGTCCGGATCGCGCGCGCCCGCCGCCGCGTCGTCGAGCTGGTCGGCGAGCAGCAACGCCGCGAGCAGGAGCTGGCGCGCCTCGTTGGTCCCGCCGACCGCGCGCGCCGCCTCCGCCGCCTTGCGGTCGACCATCGTCGCGAGCCGCGTCAGATGCGCCTCCTCGCCGTCGCGGCAGGCAAGGTCGTAGCGCCGGCCCCCGACCTCGAGCGTGACCTGCGCCATCAGCGCAGCCCCCCGCCATCGGCCAGCACGACATCGAGTCGCTCGACCGTTTCCTGAACGCGCGCGCGCAGCGTGGCGTGCCGCTCCTCGAGCATGGCATGCGCCTGTGAAAGACCGTCGCGCGCATGGTCGCGCGCGTGCACC
>CAXUGZ010000142.1:308-4696 GCA_964250685.1 uncultured Sphingomonadaceae bacterium | reverse complement strand
GTGGATCGGCGCGTCGATCTGGCCGAGCGTGCCGATCACCTCGGGATGGCCGCGATGGCCGATGAACAGGATGTGCCGCCGCGCCTCGACCAGCCGCTCGGCCTGGCGGTGCACCTTGGAGACCAGCGGGCAGGTCGCGTCGACGAAGTCGAGCCCGCGCTCGGCCGCCTTGTGCGGCACCGCCTTGGGCACGCCGTGCGCCGAGAACACCACGGGCACGCCGTCGGGCACCTCGTCCAGCTCCTCGACGAAGATCGCGCCCTTGGCCTTGAGCCCGTCGACGACGTGCGCGTTGTGGACGATCTCATGGCGGACATAGACCGGCGTACCGTATTTCGCGATCGTCAGCTCGACGATGCGGATCGCGCGGTCGACGCCCGCGCAGAATCCGCGCGGCGCGGCGATCAGCAGATCGAGCGGCGGCTGGTCGGCGGAAAGGAGCGCGGCTCGGGCCATCGCATCCGCTCTACGCGATTGCTTGCCCCGGCGGAAGGCGCTTCCTATGAAGCGCCACATACCGCCCGAGGAACTTCCGTGACCCGTCTCCTGCTTCCCGCCGCCGGCCTGCTGCTCCTGCTCGGCGGGTGCGCGCGGGATCGCGAGCTCGACGAATCGGGCGGGCTCAGGATCACGCGATCGACCTGCCCGGCGGTCGCGGTGCCCGCTTATACCGGCGACGTGAGCCTGTTCAGCCCCGAGCAGAGCCGCGACGCGCGCGCGCTCGACGTGGTCGCGACGATCACCAACGTGCGCACGAGCTGCGACGAGACGGGCGCGGTGGTCAAGGCGACGGTGACCTTCGACGTCGAGGCGCGGCGCGCGAGCCGCTTCGGCGCGCGCGATCTGGTGCTGCCCTATTTCGTCACCGTGCTGCGCGCGGGCACGCGCATCATGTCCAAGCAGGAAAGCCGCGTCGCGATCCACTTTGCGGACGGGGCGGTGCGCGCCACCGGCACCGCCGGCGCGGGCGCCGAGATCGACAAGGCGCTCGCGACGCTGCCGCAGATCGCCTCGCAGAAGCTCAACCGCAAGCGCAAGGCGACCGACGCCGACGCATCGATCGATCCGATGTCCGATCCGCGCGTCCGCAGCGCGGTCAACCAAGCGAATTTCGAGCTGCTGATCGGCTTTCAGCTCAGCGACGATCAGCTGGCGTACAACGCCACTCGGTAGGCGGGTTGCGAGAAAAGCCCTCTCCCGCAACCTGTGGGGTGGGACGCGCCGGCTGCGCCGCCGCTCGCCCTCACCCCAGCCCTCTCCCCGCCGGGGAGAGGGAGCCGGCGAGCGCCGTCCGCAGCCGATCGCGGTCCAGCGCGTTCTCCCAGCGCGCGACCACGATCGTCGCCACCGCATTGCCGATGAAGTTGGTGAGGCTGCGGCATTCGCTCATGAAGCGATCGACCCCCAGGATCAGCGCCATGCCCGCGAGCGGCACCGACGGCACGATCGACAGGGTCGCGGCGAGCGTGATGAACCCCGCGCCCGTCACGCCCGCCGCCCCCTTGGACGAAAGCATCGCCACGCCGAGCAGAAGCAATTGCTCGCCCAGCGAGAGATGGATGCCCGTCGCCTGCGCGATGAACAAAGCCGCCAGCGTCATGTAGATGTTGGTGCCATCGAGGTTGAAGCTGTAGCCGGTGGGCACGACCAGTCCCACCACGGGCACCGCGCAGCCCGCGCGCTCGAGCTTGGCGATCAGGCTCGGCAGCGCCGATTCGGACGAGGAGGTGCCGATCACCAGCAGCAGCTCGGGCGCGAGGTAGCGGATCAGCCGAAGAATCGAGAATCCCGCCGCGCGCGCCACCGCGCCCAGCACCACCAGCACGAACAGCAGCGAGGTAAGGTAGAAGGTCGCCACCAGCCCCGCGAGGCTCCACAGCACGCCGACGCCATATTGACCGATGGTGAAGGCCATCGCCCCGAACGCGCCGATCGGCGCCGCCTTCATCAGGATCGCGACGATCCGGAACACCACGCGCTCGGCCGCCTCCACTATCGTCAGCAGCGGCGCCGCGCGCTCGCCGGTGAGCGCGATCGCCACGCCCGTCAGGATCGCGACGAACAGCACCTGGAGGATGTCGCCCTCGGCGAGCGCGCCGAACAGCGTCGTGGGAATGATGCCGAGCAGGAAGCCGGTGACGGTGGTGTCATGCGCCTTGGCGGCATAATCGGCGATCTTCGCGCGATCGAGCGTCGCCGGATCGATGTGCAGCGCGGCGCCGGGCTGGACGACGTTGGCGACGATCAGCCCGACGATCAGCGCCAGCGTCGACATCACGAAGAAATAGCCCAGCGCCTTCAGCGCGATGCGACCGACTGCTGACAGCTCGCTCAGGCGCGCGATGCCGCCGACGATGGTGAGGAAGATCAGCGGCGCGATCACCATCCGCACCAGCTTGACGAAGCCGTCGCCGAGCGGCTTCAGTGCCGCGCCGACGCCCGGCCGCAGGCTTCCCACCAGCACCCCCAGCACGATCGCGACGACGACCTGAACGTAGAGGTGGCGCCACCAGGGCCGCGCCACTCCCGCTCGATCGTCGTCGCGCACGTGCCGCGAGCGGATCAGTAATAGTCGGCCGGGTTGGGCGGCGGCATGTCGCACGCCTTCTGGTGGCCGCTCTTGCACGCGATGACCTGCGCGCGCCACGCCGCCATTGCATCGGCATAGGCGTTCTGTTGCCGGACGTAGCGCCGATCGGTGCGGTTGACCGCCGCGTCGTGACGCATCAGCGCGACCATATAAGCCTGGCGATCCGCGTCATATTGCGCCTGGTTGGCGGCGGCGACGTCGGCGTTCGCCTGCGCGCCCTGGCTGGCGTCCGACGCCTGATTGTTCAGCGCCGCGGTGCCCGCCTGCCCGCCGGCGTTGATCGCCGCCTGGTTCGGCATCGCCGGAGCGGCATAGCCCCGCGCAGCCTCCTGCGCGGGATCGGACGACGGCGGCGGCGCGGCGGTCGATTGCGCCAGCGCCGGTAGCGCGATCGCGCCCGCAAGCAGCGCGGCGAACAACGTTCGGTGGTATGCGGCAGTCATGGCTGCTCTCCTCCTTGACATAGGTGAGGCGAGAACGTGCCTGATCGCAGCCCCGTTCCGTCCGCCGTCAATCGCCCACCGGCGCGAAGCATCCGCTCGCCTCGTCGAGCAGGTGGAGCACGCCGTCGGCGATCGCGAAATAGGCGCCGCGCAGCGTGAGCGCGCCCGCCGCCTCGCGCTCGGGGATGCAGGGAAAGCCGCGCAGATTGGCGAGGCTGACCTTGACGCACTCCAGCTCGAGCGCGCGCACCGCCTCGGGCCCACGCCCCAGTTCGGCGACGATACGGTCGCGCGGCGCCGCGATCAGCTTCATCCATTCGGCGATGAAGCCGCCGCGGCCGGGCGGTTCGTCGTGGAAGGCGTTGTCGAGCGAGGCGCGCACGCCGCCGCACGCGCCGTGGCCGAGCACGACGATCTCGGCGACGTCGAGCTGCGTCGTCGCGAATTCGAGCGCCGCCGAGACGCCGTGCTGTCCGCGCTTGAGCTCGAACGGCGGCACGAGGTTGGCGACGTTGCGCACGACGAAGATCTCGCCGGGCGACACGTCGAAGATCTGCGCGGGATCGACCCGGCTGTCCGAGCAGGCGATCACCATGACGCGCGGCCGCTGCCCCGCGGCCAGCTCGGCCCAGCGCGCGCGCTGCCGCGCCCACGATGACGCGCGGAAGCGGCGATAGCCGTCGATTAGTCCAGCGAGGTCGTTGGCGGCCATGGCGCCCCGTACCGGCACTCGTCCGCCGAACGCAAGCCGCCCGGGGCTGGCGGCACGCCCCCGTCGACGCTATCTGACGCGCATGACCGAGCAACTGCCCGTCGCCCGCACCCCGCGCGAACGCAAGCCCGACTGGATCCGCGTCAAGGCGCCCGCCGGCGCCGCCTTCGCCGAGACGCGCGCGCTGATGCGCCGGCTCAACCTCGCTACCGTGTGCGAGGAGGCGGCGTGCCCCAATATCGGCGAATGCTGGACCAGGAAGCACGCCACCGTGATGATCCTGGGCGACACGTGCACGCGCGCCTGCGCCTTCTGCAACGTCAAGACGGGCATGCCGCGCGCGGTCGATCTGACCGAGCCCCAGCATGTCGCCGATGCGGCGGCGGAGCTCGGGCTTGAGCATATCGTCGTCACCTCGGTCGACCGCGATGACTTGAAGGACGGCGGCGCGGGCCAGTTCGTGCGCGTGATCGATGCGCTGCGGCGCACCACGCCCACGACGACGATCGAGATCCTCACCCCCGATTTCCGCAACAAGGCGGACAGCGCGGTCGAGGCGATCGTCGCCGCGCGGCCCGACGTCTACAACCACAACCTCGAGACCGTGCCGCGCCTCTATCCCACGATCCGGCCCGGCGCGCGT
>CAXUGZ010000142.1:0-298 GCA_964250685.1 uncultured Sphingomonadaceae bacterium | reverse complement strand
TTCACCAAGTCGGGGGTGATGGTGGGGCTGGGCGAGGAGCGGCTCGAGGTGCATCAGGTGATGGACGACATGCGCTCGGCCGGAATCGATTTCCTTACCATGGGCCAGTATCTCCAGCCGACGCCGCGACATGCCAAGGTGATCGAGTTCGTGACCCCGCCGGCCTTCGCCGCCTATGGCGCGATCGCCCGCGCCAAGGGCTTCCTCCAGGTCGCCGCGACCCCGCTCACGCGGTCGAGCTACCATGCCGGCGACGATTTCGCGCGGATGCGCGCGGCGCGGCAGGCGCAGCTCGCGC
>CAXUGZ010000141.1:2700-4737 GCA_964250685.1 uncultured Sphingomonadaceae bacterium | reverse complement strand
TGGTTCATGCTGGTGATCTCGACGCGGCCGTCGGCGGTGCGCTTGACCGGGTGGTTGGCGCCGCGGTGGCCCTGGTGCATCTTGAAGGTGCGCGCGCCGATCGCGAGGCCGAGCAATTGGTGGCCCAGGCAGATGCCGAAGATCGGCGTGCCGACCTCGAGCAAGTCGCGGATCACCGGCACGGCATAGGCGCCGGTCGCGGCGGGATCGCCGGGGCCGTTGGAGAGGAACACGCCGTCGGGGGCGTGCGCCATCACCTCCTCGAACGTCGCGGTCGCGGGCACCACCGTCACGCGCGCGCCGGCGGCCACGAGGTTGCGCAGGATGTTGCGCTTCAGCCCGTAATCGATCGCGACGACGTGGGGGCCGGAACGTCCCTCGACACCGGGCGCATACCCCTCCCCCAGCCGCCACAGCCCCTCGTCCCACGCATAGCTCTGCGTGGCGGAAACCTCGCGGGCGAGGTCCATCCCCTCCAGCCCGGGCCATTCGCGCGCCTGCCGGCGCAGCGCGTCGAGATCGAACGTGCCGCGTGCATCGTGCGCGATCACGCCGTTGGGCGCGCCGCCGATGCGGATCGCGCGGGTGAGCGCGCGCGTGTCGACGCCCGACAGCCCGATGCGCCCATTGCTCCGCAGCCACGCGTCGAAGCGCCGCGTCGCGCGGAAATTGGAGGGGTCGGTCACGTCCTCGCGCACCACGCAGCCGAGCGCGTGCGGGTTGATCGCCTCGACGTCCTCGGAGTTGGCGCCGACATTGCCGATGTGCGGGAAGGTGAAGGTCACGATCTGCCGCGCATAGGAGGGATCGGTCATCACCTCCTGATAGCCCGTCATCGCGGTGTTGAAGCACACCTCGCCGACCGCGCTCCCCTCCGCCCCGAAGCCGCGGCCCCAGATCGCGCTGCCGTCGCCCAATACCAATACGCCCGTCGCTCCTTCCGGCGCGCGTGTCGGCGTGGCGTCGGCCATGGCGGGCGGGCACTCCTTGTGGACTGGCGATGTCGCTAAGCGGCGTGCGCTAGAGGCGCGCACCCGCCGGGTCAACTCTACCAATTCGCTTGCCCCCGCCCTATGCTGCGCGTTTCCGCTCCCGGGACCGATGCATGATACGAGACGAGATCAAGGCGGCGCAGATCGCCGCGATGAAGGCGCGCGACACCGATACGCTCAACGCCACGCGCCTGATCCAGGCCGCGATCAAGAATCGCGACATCGAGCTGCGCACCGCATCCGCCGCCCCCGAAGACGATGTGCTGGTGACCGAGGTCATGCAGAAGATGATCAAGCAGCGGCGCGAATCGATCGAGCTGTTCGAAAAGGGCGGGCGCCGCGAGCTGGCCGCGGCCGAGGCGCGCGAGGTGGCGGTGATCGAGCGCTTCCTGCCCCAGCAGATGAGCGAGCGCGACGCGCGCCTCGCGATCGATGCGATCGCGACCGAGCTCAACGCGGCGTCGATCAAGGACATGGGCCGCGTGATGGCGGCGGTGAAGGAGCGCCACGCGGGCCAGCTCGACATGAGCAAGGCGAGCGCGCTGGTGAAGGCGCGGTTAGGCTAAAACTCCCCTCCCGCTTGCGGGAGGGGTCGGGGGTGGGCAGGCTAACGACTCGCTTGAACTCCCCTCCCGCTTGCGGGAGGGGTCGGGGGTGGGCACGCTGACATTCAATCCCCGAGACACGCCCCGGGCGAAAGCGCTGCGAAACGCCGCCAGCCCTGCCGAACGCAGCCTTTGGCGGAGGCTTTCAAACCGCCAGGTCCAAGGCTGCAAGTTCAGCCGGCAGATGCCGATCGGCCCTTACTTCGCCGATTTCCTCTGTCGCGAGCGAAAGCTGATCATCGAGGTCGACGGCTACAGCCATGATATGCGGCAGGAGCATGACGCGCGGCGCACCGCCTATCTGGAGGGGGCGGGGTATCGGGTGTTGCGCTTCACCAATGCGGATGTCGGTGAGCGGCTGGAGGGGGTGGTCTTTGCTATAGGGCGAGCGCTCGCCGAGGGTGCGGAGGCCCACCCCCGACCCCTCCCGCAAGCGGGAG
>CAXUGZ010000141.1:0-2690 GCA_964250685.1 uncultured Sphingomonadaceae bacterium | reverse complement strand
ATCTGAAACCGGCGAACCGGAAACGTGGGCTCAACATCCGTTCGTGCTGAGCGAAGTCGAAGCACGTCAGAACCCCCGACCCCTCCCGCACGCGGGAGGGGAGCGCTTGCCGTGACCCTCTCCCCCCAGTTCCTCGACGAGCTGCGCCATCGTACCTCGCTGTCCGCGCTGATCGGGCGCACGGTCAAGCTCCAGAAGGCGGGGCGGGAGTATCGTGCGTGCTGTCCGTTCCATGACGAGAAGACGCCGAGTTTCTACGTCAACGACGACAAGGGCTTCTACCATTGCTTCGGCTGCTCGGCGCATGGCGACGCGATCCGCTTCCTGACCGATGCCAAGGGCATGCCGTTCATCGAGGCGGTGAAGGAGCTGGCGCAGGCCGCCGGCATGGAGATGCCCGCGCCCGACCGCCAGGCCGCGGAGAAGCAGGAGCGCGCGAGCGGGCTCGTCGCGGCGAGCGAGGCGGCGCAGCGTTGGTTCGCCGAGCAGCTCCAGGGAATCGCGGGAGCGCAGGCGCGCGCCTATCTCGCGCGGCGCGGGGTGCCCGATAGCCTCGCGCGCGCCTTCGGCATCGGCTTCGCGCCCGATGCGCGCGGCAAGCTCAAGAGCGCGCTCGCCGCGTTCGGCGACGATACGCTGGTCGAGGCGGGGTTGCTGATCCAGGTCGAGGAGAAGGAGCCGTATGACCGCTTCCGCGGGCGGCTGATGTTCCCGGTGCGCGATCCGCGCGGGCGGACGATCGCGTTCGGCGGGCGCATCCTCGACGCCGGGGAACCTCCTTTGACAGGCTCAGGACAGGCGAAGTACCTGAACTCCCCCGACACGCCGTTGTTCGACAAGGGGCGCACGCTGTACAACCTCGATCGCGCCGCGCCGGCCGCGCGCAAGGCCGATCGGCTGATCGTGGTCGAGGGCTATATGGACGTGATCGCGCTCGCCAAGACGGGCATCGACGAGGCGGTGGCGCCGCTCGGCACCGCGCTGACCGAGGCGCAGATCGAGCGGCTGTGGCGGCTCGTCCCCGTGCCGGTGCTGTGCTTCGACGGCGACGCGGCGGGACAGAAGGCGGCCGTGCGCGCAGCTTTGAGGGCGCTGCCGATGGTCGGGCCGGGGCGCAGCCTCGCCTTCGTGAAATTGCCCGAGGGACAGGATCCCGACGATCTGGCGCGCGCCGGCGGGGCGGCGGCGATCGAGGCGGCACTGGCGGAGGCGGCGCCTTTGGTCGACCTGCTGTGGCGCCACGAGCATCGCGCGCTCCCGCTCGACACGCCCGAGGCGCGCGCGGGGCTGCGCCGGCGCCTCGGCGATCATGTCGCCGCGATCGCGGACGGGCCGACGCGCGAGCAATATGCGCTCGATTTCCGCCGCCGCTTCGACGCGCTCTTCCAACCCGCGCCGAACGCCCCGCGGCCGCCGTTCCGCCGGAGCTTCGGCGCGGCGCCGTCGCGCCCCGCGTCGGACGGTGCGCGCTCGATCGGGCGCGGCGGGATCGACCGCACGGTGGCGCGCGCGATCGTCGCGGGGCTGCTGCTCCACCCCACGCTGGTGGCGGCCAATGCCGAGGCGCTGGCGGAGCTTGCGCTGGGCGACGCGACGCTCGAGCGGATCAGGGACGTGCTGGTCGACGCGGCCTTCGCAGGGCGGCCGCTTGAAACCGGGGACGGTGGGTCCATATTGAACGAAGCCGGGCTTGGTGGTGCGGCCGACGCCTTGCGGCGGACGGACGGCCTTGCGTTTTCGTTCCTGCGCGGCGATGCGGACCCGGTACGCGCGGCGCGCGATCTGGGGGAGGCGATCGCCGTGCTGGTATCGCGTCCGCTGATCGAGCAGGCGCTGGCCGAGGCGACGGCGAGGTTCGGCGCGACGACCGACGATGCGACCTTCGCGGAGCAGCAACGGCTAACCCGCGAAAAGCAGGAGGTCGAGCGCCGGTTGATGGATTTGATGCAGCCGGATGCCGGCTTCAGCAGTTGACGGGATTCACAGGCAGCATGGCGAAGAACGAGACGGTGGCCGAGGCGGACGAGAAGATCGAGGGCGGCGACGCGCCGTTGCTCGACCTGAACGAGGCGTCGCTCAGGAAGCTGGTCACGCGCGCCAAGAAGCGCGGCTACATCACCGTGGACGAGCTGAACGCGGTGGTCGGCGAGATGTCGACCGATCAGATCGAGGACGTGATGGCGGCCATCAACGAGATGGGCGTCAACGTCGTCGAGAATGACGAGGCCGGCGAGGACGCGGACCACCAGCAGCAGCAGCGCCAGCAGGAGGAGGATGCCGCCGACGAGGCCGAGCCGGGCGACGAGGTCGTGCCCACGTTCGCCGCCGCGACCGCGAAAAAGGAGACCGTCGACCGCACCGACGATCCGGTGCGCATGTACCTGCGCGAAATGGGCGCGGTCGAGCTGCTCAGCCGCGAGGGCGAGATCGCGATCGCCAAGCGCATCGAGGCCGGGCGCGATACGATGATCCTGGGGCTGTGCGAAAGCCCGATCACGTTCAACGCGATCATCGACTGGTCGACCCAGCTCAACGAAGGCACGATGCAACTGCGCGAGATCGTCGATCTCGAGGCGATGGTGTCGAAGGGCCCCACGCCGGAGCAGGTCGCGGGCGCCGAGGACGACGACGCCGCCGAGATCAGCGAGAAGACCGCCGGCCCCTCGTTCAAGGAGGAGGAGGAGCCCGAG
>CAXUGZ010000140.1:0-4738 GCA_964250685.1 uncultured Sphingomonadaceae bacterium | reverse complement strand
TCGACCAGCTTGACCGCGCGCGACCAGCCGACATCGAACATCCTCATCAGGGGTACATGGTTGAGATACACCGAGTAGGAGATTTCGCCCGCCCAGAGGAACGGTCCGCGGCCGAGCAGACGCGGCAGCACGCCCGCATCGGTCCAGGTGGTCGCGACCAGGACCACGAAGGCGGGGACGATCAACGGATCGGGCGAGGGCACCGCCAGCAACACGATTGTGGCGCCCAAGGATGCGATCTGCAGCGCCGACAGTATGGCCGCGGGGCATCGGGCGATCGGCCTGCGCCAGAAGAAGATCAGCATGCCGAGCATGAAGCCCGCCAGGCAGCGCAAAGGCGCGAGCCCGCTGACGACGTCGAGGTTGCCGCGCGACGCCGTGATGCCGAGCAGGCAGGCGACCGCGCCGGCCAACATGGCGAGCTCGGCCGGTCGCCGCGCGCGCGAATGGAGCGCGACGAGCAACGGAAAGGCAAGATAGGCGAACAGCTCCGCGCTGATCGACCAGCTCGGGACGTTCCATCCCCCCAGCCCGGGCGTCCAGGCGTTGAGCAGCACGATCTGCACGAGCAAAGACGTGATCGAGCCCGAGGTCCATGCGGCGAGCCCGTCACGCCCGGCCGCGATATAGGTAAGGCTGAGCAGCACTTCGAAGACGACGAGATAGCCGAGGCAGAAGAGGTGGAGCGGGTAGAGGCGGGCGAAGCGCGCGCGGAAGAAGCTGCCGGCCTCGCTGGCGGTGATCGGAGTGCGCCGCTCGGCATCGTTGACGTAGCTGATGATGAAGCCGCTGAGGATGAAGAACAGGTCGACGAACAGATAGCTGCGGCGGAACAATCCGGTTCCGGTCTCGAGCGCGAGGCGCGGCCCGATCCCGAACTGGAGATGATACGCCACCACCATGAGGGCGGCGACGCCGCGCAGCGCCGCATGCGACCGGATCTGGCGGGGAGCTGGCACTTGATCTGGTTCCCTCACGGCGCGCCGGCGCCTCGTGGAAGACCCGCCGACGCGGCTCTAATGGTGCGGCTCTGAGCGTGCAATTGCCGTGGCGGTCGCGCACGCCTACCTTGCTCCGGTGACCGCTATCGCCGAGATGTCCGCCCGCGCCCGCCACGTGTTCCGGCTGGTGGTGGACTCGTATCTCGAACACGGGGAGCCCGTCGGGTCCCGGACGATCGCGCGGTTCGGCGGGTTGAACCTCTCGCCCGCATCGATCCGCAACGTGATGCAGGATCTGGAGGAGATCGGGTTGCTCGCGGCGCCGCATACCTCGGCCGGGCGCGTGCCGACCGAGAGCGGGCTGCGGCTGTTCGTCGACGGGATGATGCAGGCGGCGGCGCCCACCGAGGAGGAGCGCGCGGCGATCGAGGCGCAGGCGCGGGGTCCCGGGCCGGTGGAGGAGGCACTGGCGGCGACGACCCAGCTCCTGTCCGGCCTGTCGGCCTGCGCGGGGCTGGTGCTGGTGCCGCGCGGCGAGCCCGTGCTGCGCCAGTTCTCGTTCCTGCCGCTCGCGCACGATCGCGCGGTCGCGGTATTGGTCGGGACCGACGGGTCGGTCGAGAACCGCATGGTCGAGCTGCCCGCGGGGGTGACCCCGGCGGCGCTGACCGAGGCGGCGAACTACATGACCGCGCGTCTCGCCGGGCTGACGCTGGGCGCGGCGCAGGTGCGGCTGGCGGACGAGATCGCGCAAGGGCGATCGGCGCTCGACCAGGCGGCGCAGAGCCTCGTCCAGCGCGGGCTCGCGATCTGGTCCGAGGACGGCGCGCGCCGGCCGGTGATGATCGTGCGCGGGCAGGCCAACCTGATCGACGCCACCGCCGCCGCCGATCTCGAGCGCGTGCGCCAGCTGCTCGGCGAGATCGAGGGCAAGGAGGAGATCGCGCGCCTGCTCGACAGCGCGCGGGGCGCGCGCGCGATGAAGATCTTCATCGGATCGGAGAACAAGCTGTTCGCCTTGTCCGGCTCCTCGGTGATCGCCGCGCCCTATCATGCGGCCGACGGGCGCGTGGTCGGGGTGGTGGGCGTGATCGGACCGACGCGGTTGAACTATGCGCGCGTGGTGCCCATGGTGGATTTCACCGCACAGACACTGACGAGATTGATGGCATGACCGACGACGCTACCGACCTGCGCGAGGAGACCGCCGCCGACGCGCCCGAACTGGCCGAGCACGACGCGGCGGCGGCCGCGCAGGCCGAGATCGAGGACCTGAAACGCCAGATCCTCTACGCGCAGGCGGAGACGCAGAACGTGCGTCGCCGGATGGAGAAGGACGCCGCCGACGCGCGCGCTTATGCCGCGACCAGCTTCGCGCGCGACATCCTCTCCGTTTCCGACAATCTTTCCCGGGCGTTGGCAGCGATCCCGCCCGCGCTGCGCGAGGACGAGGCGATGAAGCCGCTCGTCACCGGGCTGGAGATGACCGGCAAGGAGCTGGACACGGTGTTCCAGCGCAACGGCATCACGCGCATCGAGAGCGTCGGCACGAAGCTCGATCCCAACCGCCACCAGGCGATGATCGAGCTCGCGAGCGATCAGGAGCCCGGCACGATCGTGCAGGAGATGCAGGCGGGCTACATGATCAAGGACCGGCTGCTGCGCCCGGCGATGGTGGCGGTCGCCAAGGCGGCGCCGAGCGCGGAAGACGACGCGGCGGCGTGAGCCGGACGAAATCGGCGGCCGGCTGCAACGCAGATGGTGTGGATCGGTTCCCGGGGTGACGTCTCATCCCTGAAGCGAGAGCTCGGGGACGGTCCATGCGCATGGCAATCAAGATGGTGACGGCCACGTTCATGGGGGCGATGGCGCTGCTCGCGCTCGATCAGGTGAGCGCGCAGGACTGGAGCGCGCCCGCGCTCGCCACGGTCGCGCCGGCGGATGCGGGCGGCGTGCCGACCTTGTCGGTGATGACCTACAATATCGAGGGGCTGCCCTTCCCGCTGCGGATGGGGCGCAGCGACGCCGCGCGCCATATCGCCGATCGGCTGCGCGCGATGCGCGCCGCGGGCAGCCAGCCGCACGTCGTCGTGCTGCAGGAGGCGTTCGGCAAGGCGCAGCAGGAGATCGGGCGCGAGGCGGGCTACCGCTACGTCGCGTTCGGCCCCGATCGCGACCTGCGCAGCGACGAGCCCGAGAGCGCCGCCGATCGCGCGTTCGACCATGGCGGCCGCATGCTCAAGGGCGAGCATGCCGGCAAGTGGGTCGGCAGCGGGCTCGCGATCCTGTCCGACTATCCGATCGTCTCGGTCGCGCGCGCCGCCTTCCCGGCTTATGCCTGCGCGGGTTTCGACTGCCTCGCCAACAAGGGCATGCTGATGGCCGAGGTGCAGGTGCCGGGCGTCGCCGCGCCGGTGGCGGTGGTCGCCACGCACATGAATTCGAAAAACGCCTCGGGCGTGTCCCGCGACCGCTGGAACTACGCCTTCGATCGCCAGGTGCGCAGCGTCGGGCTGTTCCTCGCGAAGCATCTCGCCGCCGACCAGCCCTATGTGTTCGCCGGCGACACCAACATCGGCGGGTCGCTGCCGCGCCGTGCGGCGTTCGAGGCGATGCTCGCCGCGCTGCCGCGCGCGGCCGACAAGGGCGTGGTGCGCACCGCGCTCGCAACCTGCCTCGATGTCCGCGCGAGCTGCGCGGTCGGAACCCCGGTCGAGGTGCGCAAGGCTTATGCGCATGGCAAGGATTGGGAGGCCTATGGCTCGGGCGCCGCGACCGCGGTCGCGCCGATGGCGGTCGACGCGCCGTTCGGCCACGACGCCAACGGCCAGATGCTCTCCGACCATATCGGCTATACCGCGCTCTACCGCCTGAGCGCCGCGTCCTGATCGGCTCCCTCTCCCCGGGGGGAGAGGGATTTGCCGAACCCCGCGTCCGCCAGCAGCGCCTCCAGCGCGGGATCGGGCGTCCCCGCGCGGCGGCGCTCGAAGGCGTGCTGGACGATCATCGCCTGCTGCTCGATGCCGTAGCGCGCGAGCGGCCGGTTCGGTTCGAGGCGATAGGCGTAGCGGCAGAAGGGATGGCGCCTGAGCGGGAGGAACAGGCGGCGCTGGTGCTGCCAGCAATGCGCCAGCTCATGCACGAACAGCGCCTGCAGCGCCGGCTCGGCGGACGCGAAGTCGAGCCGCCACAGCGGGCCGTCGGGGTGCAGCCAGAGATCGCCGTCGGGCGCCATCGCCACGTCGCGCGGCTGGAACGGCCACCAGCGCGCGGGGTGGACGCGCACCGCCCCGCAGTCGAGCGCGTCGCCGAACATGCCGCACGCGATGCGCCGTTCGCCCGGGGTGAGCGCCCGCCCCGAATCGCGCCGCTTGAGGATCAATAGGGCGCGCCGTCGCCCGCCGCGACGCTCTTCGCCTCCGCCTCGGCGGTCGTGCCGTCGGCGAAGCCGAAGCGGAGCGGCACCGCCGTCCCCGGCGTCACCACCGTGTCGAGCCCCGACAGCATCGCGTGCCGGCCGTTCGGCGCGAAGCTGACGCTGCCGCCCGCTGGCACGTCCACGCCGGTGATCGGCTGCATCGTCGTCATGCCGTGCATCCCCGTCATGTCGGCGTGCATCTCGGTATGCCGGGCAAGCGTGCTCTCGATCTTGACCAGCCGCGCGGCGGCGCTCCCGCCGTGGATTGTGAAATAGGCGGCGGCGGGCTGGCCGGGCACCGCGGCCAGCCGCACCCATGCGCGCATCACGCGGGGGCTCTCGTCGCGTGCGTGGCAGGCGCCGAGCAGGAGCAGCGCGG
>CAXUGZ010000139.1:0-4926 GCA_964250685.1 uncultured Sphingomonadaceae bacterium | reverse complement strand
GCCGACAGCTTCGCGATGATCCGCGGCGGGCATATCGACCTGACCGTGCTCGGCGCGATGGAGGTGTCCGAACAGGGGGACATCGCCAATTGGATGATCCCCGGCAAGATGGTCAAGGGCATGGGCGGCGCGATGGACCTCGTCGCGGGCGTCAAGAAGATCATCGTCACGATGGAGCACACCTCCAAGAACGGCGATCCCAAGTTCATCCCCGCCTGCACGCTGCCGCTCACCGGCAAGAACGTGGTCGACATCGTCATCACCGATCTGTGCCTGTTCAGCCGGCCCGACCATCACTCCCTCTTCCGCCTCACCGAGCTGGCGCCGGGCGTCACCGCGGACGAGGTGAGGGCGAAGACCACCGCCGCCTACGAGGCGTGATCCTCGCCGCGCCGCACGGCCGGCGCGGCGAACCGAGCCGCCCGCGCGTTGACGGGACGGCCACGCCACCGCAAAGCCCGCGCCGTGACCGCGCCGCGCTTCCGCCTCGCCGATCCCGCGTCGTGGCGGACCCCGGTGCTGGTGCGCGCACTCGTCCTGATCCTGCTGGCTTTGCTGGCGATCGAGCTGGCGGTGATCGCGCGGCATTATGTCGCGCACGCGCCCGAGCGGCAGGGCATCGGCGTCGCCGCGCGCGCCGAGCGGCGGCTGGGCGCGGGGCCGCTCAACCCGCGCGTCTACCGGCTCGATTACGAGCGCGTCGACGGCCGCATCCGCGCGCTGATGGAGCGGCGCGACATGGTCGGCCTGGGGATCGCGGTGATCGAGGACGGGCAGCTCTCGTTCATCAAGGGCTATGGCGAGACCGCCGCCGGATCGGGCGAGAAGGTCACCTCGCAGACCCAGTTCCGCTGGGCCTCGCTCTCCAAGAGCGTGGCCGCGACCCTGGCGGTGCTGCTCGATCGCGCGCACAAGCTGTCGCTCGGCGATCCGATCGCGCGCTGGTCGCCCTCGCTGCGCCTGCCGCACGACAACCAGCGCGTCGCGACCCTGGGCGACGCGCTGTCGCACCGCCTGGGCATCGTCAAGAACGCCTATGACGACAAATTGGAGGAGGGGATCGATCCGGCGGTGATCCGGGGAATGTACGGCCCGCTCTTCCCGATGTGCCCGCCGGGCACGTGCTTCGCCTACCAGAATGTCGGCTTCGACGTCGCGCACGAGGCGATCGAGAAGGCCACCGGCATGAGCTACGACCGCGCGGCGCGCACGCTGCTGTTCGGCCCGCTCGGCATGACCAGCGCGAGCACCACGCGCGACGGGCTGGTGGCGAGGAAGAGCTGGGCACGGCCGCATGACGGGCGGCGCATCCTGCCCGTCCCCGACGCCTATTTCCGCATTCCCGCGGCAGGCGGCGTATCGAGCTCGATCATCGATCTCGGCATCTGGATGCGCGCGCAGATGGGCGGCGCGCCGCGCGTGCTGCCCGCCGACGCGCTGTTCACGCTCCACGTGCCGCGCGTGCGCACCCCGCAGCGCGGCCACGCGGACTATGATCTCGCGCTCAAGGACAGCGCCTACGGCCTCGGCTTCCGCTCCTCGACCTATGAGGGGCACCATCTGGTGTGGCATCGCGGCGCGGTAAAGGGATCGCGCTCGCTCATCATCTTCGATCCGGTCGAGCGCTTCGGCGTCGCGATGCTGTGGAACTCGCAATCGGTGAAGCCGACCGGCCTGCCGCTCGAACTGTTCGACCAATATTATAGGCGCCCGTTTCGGGACTGGCTCCAGCCGGGACGGCCGTGAAGGCTATGGCAGCGGCTTGCGGGCGATGACAAAATCCTGATCCTGCACGTTGCGATCATGCCAGCGGCCGTTGCGGATCTCCTCGATCGGCAGTCCCTCCGCTTCGAGCATGGCGCGGAATTTCGGGCGGTCCTGCGCCACGGCGGCCTCCGGCGGATCGAGCAACTCGATGCGGCTCCCCTTATGCTCGATCGAAAAGGTGAAAGCGGAGGTTCCGGCGGCGATCCCCTGTTTCTTAGCTTCCCCGATGAAATAGCCGGTGGCGAGCATCCGGCCGCCCGGCTTCAACACGCGCGCGATCTCCCGCACGTAATTGGTGACGTCGTCGAAGAACATGTGGCTGAACACGGACGCGAGGAACACCAGATCGAATGCAGCGTCCTCGTAGGGAAAGCGAAAAGCAGCAGCCTCTCCCTCGCTTTGCGGGCTATATAATTCGCTCCTGACGTCGACGTGCCGGAAGCGGATGTGTGGATAGAGCGGCGTGATGGCGGACTGGCACCATTCGATTCCTTTCGGCTCGACATCGAAACCCTCATAGCGGCCGGGCGCGGTCAAGAATGTCGCGAAGTGGATCGCGTGCTTGCCGACGCCGCAGCCGATGTCGAGCACGGTGGAGGAGGGGGTCAGTTGCCCCTTCTCGACCAGATAGTCGAAGAAGGCGCGTCCCCCTTCGACGAACCGCTCCGGAGCACCGACCCACCCTTGCATGAAGGGGGGCGGGAGGATCGCAGCAATCTGGTCGTCGGTCATGCGGGCCTCGTGACGGGTCGCCCTGGGTGGTCGGCAGTGCCCGAAGCGCGACTAGCCCGGATTAGCCGTCGATGAAACCGATGGGACCGGCCGTTTCGTCGCGATCAGCGTGTTGCCGCATGCAATCGTCTCGATCGCCTTTGGCGGCAGCGCGTCGAGCACTTTCGACCACCAGGGGCCGCCCGGCGCCTCGCGAAGCAGATCGCCCACCGGCATCGCGAGCACCTCGTCTTTCAGCGCGGCATCTTCGATCGCTTCGGCGAGCACGCGCAGCGTCCAGTTGATCGTATGATCGGGTGTCTGGTTGCCGAGCGTGTCGAGGCTGAGGAGGTCGAACCCCTCGGCGAACATCACCCGCAGCCCCTCGCGCGTCGCATTGTAGAAGTGCGAGGGATAACCATGCACCGGCACGAGGAAGGGCCAGTCGATGAACAGCTTGCCCCCCGGCTTGAGCATGCGGCGGAACTCGCGCGCCGCCGTCCAGGGCTCCCGCATGTGTTCGAGCACGGCGAAGCAGCCGATGCCGTCGAGCGCCTCCGAGGCGATCGGATACAGGCAGGCCGGCTCCATCACGATGTCGGCCGATCGCGAGCGGTAAACCTCCAGATAAAGGCAATTCTCCTGCGTCGCGGCGCGCAGTCCGCAGCCGACGTCGAGATAGAGCTTATCCGGGTTGGCCTGAACTTCTTCCACGAACGAACCCAGACCAGGGTTCGCGGACTCGGCCTCATATTCCTCGATCAGGTGCGTCGGGCCACCATAATGAACGGGAAAGGCCTCCTCCCCATCGAGAAAGGCGAACGCGCCCCCGGCGCCGTGCCGCGCATCGAGGAGATGCGCGAAGCGTGCGTACCGCTCGCGCTTGCGGCTTCGTCCTTTGCCGTCCGGCGGCGCGATCTGATGGCGCGCCTCGCTCTCGCCATGGCGCTGGAAGTGCGCCCAGGCATTTCCGCCCGCGCGCACATGCGCCGCCACGTCGGGGTTGGCGAGCAGGTAGCGTTCCTCGTCGAAATTATCTCTCGTCGCCAGTTCGCGTTGCTGCTGCACCTCAAGCTCCCGCCGGTTCCGCCATGCGGGATATAGCAGGCTTGCGCCGCTTGGCATCGCCAAGCTGGCCTTCGGCGAGCCGGGATACTATGTGCCAACCCATGCCCACCCCCCGCACGCTCTACGAAAAGATCTGGGACGCGCATGTCGTCGCGCGGCGCGATGACGGGACGTGCCTGATCTATATCGACCGCCATCTCGTCCATGAGGTCACCAGTCCGCAGGCATTTGCGGGGTTGCGCGCGGCGGGGCGGACGGTGCGGCGGCCCGATCTGACGCTCGCGGTGCCCGATCACAATCTGCCGACCACCGCGCGCGTCGATGCGTGGGGGAATCGCGTGCCGATCGCGGACGCCGAATCGGCCACCCAGCTCGCGGCGCTCTCGCGCAACGCCCCCGAATTCGGCATCCGCCTGTTCGACGAGGTCGCGCCCGAGCAGGGGATCGTCCACGTCGTCGGGCCCGAGCAGGGGTTCTCGCTGCCCGGCACCACGCTCGTCTGCGGGGACAGCCACACCGCCGCGCATGGCGGGCTGGGCGCGCTCGCCTTCGGCATCGGCACGTCCGAGGTCGAGCACGTGCTCGCGACGCAGACCCTGCTGCTCAAGCAATCCAAGACGATGGAGATCCGCGTCAACGGCGTCTTGGGCTTCGGCGTCAGCCCCAAGGACGTGATCCTGGCGATCGTCGGCCGCCTCGGCGCCTCGGGGGGCACGGGGCATGTGGTCGAATATACCGGCGCGGTGATCCGCGCGATGTCGGTCGAGGGGCGGCTGACCGTCGCCAACATGGCGATCGAGCATGGCGCGCGATCGGGCCTGATCGCGCCCGACGAGACCACCTTCGCCTATCTCAAGGGCCGGCCGATGGCGCCCGCCGGCGCGGACTGGGACCGGGCGGTCGACTATTGGCGGACGCTACCGACCGACCGGGGCGCGGCCTATGACGCGACCATGATCCTCGACGGTTCCACGATCGCGCCCAGCCTCACCTGGGGCACCAGCCCCGAGGATGTCGTGCCGATCACGGGCGAGGTGCCCGATCCGATGAGCTTCGCCGATCCCGCCAAGCAGGAGGCGGCGCGCAAGTCGCTCGACTATATGGGCCTCGCGGCGGGCACGCGCATGCAGGATGTCGGGGTGGAGAACATCTTCATCGGATCGTGCACCAACAGCCGGATCGAGGACCTGCGCGCCGCCGCGGCGGTGGCGCGGGGCCGCCACGTCGCGGGCAATATCCGTCAGGCGCTGGTGGTGCCCGGATCGGGGCTGGTCAAGCGCCAGGCCGAGGCGGAGGGGCTCGACCGCATCTTCATCGACGCGGGGTTCGAATGGCGCGAGCCCGGCTGCTCGATGTGCCTGGCGATGAACCCCGACAAGG
>CAXUGZ010000138.1:0-4927 GCA_964250685.1 uncultured Sphingomonadaceae bacterium | reverse complement strand
CGGTGTATCTCAACCATGTACCCCTGATGAGGATGTTCGATGTCGGCTGGTCGCACGCGGTCAAGCTGGTCGATCTCGACGGCGATACGGCACGCGGCATCGAGATCATATTGGTCTACGCGCTGGTGCTCGGCGTGTCGCACCTCACCTTCAACCTGGTGGAGCGGCCCGCGCGGCAATGGCTCGCACGTCGCTGGCTGCATCGGCCGGCGCCGCCGATCGCCGCCTCACCGCCCGGGCCCTGAGCGGCGTGGATGGACCAGCGGCGTTCCAGCCCATAAGGCGTTTCGATCCGAGTCAGCCCATGGAGAGACAATGCGCCCCAGCGGCCGCGCCCCCGATCAGATGCGGGCGATCACGATCACGCCCGCTTATACCCGCCACGCCGAGGGATCGTGCCTGATCGCGTTCGGCGACACCAAGGTGCTCGTCACCGCATCGGTCGAGGAGCGTGTGCCGCCCTTCCTGCGCGGCAAGGGGCAGGGCTGGGTCACCGCCGAATACGGCATGCTTCCCCGCGCCACTCATACGCGCGGCAATCGCGAGGCGGCGAAGGGCAAGCAGTCTGGCCGCACGCAGGAAATCCAGCGGCTGATCGGGCGCTCGCTGCGCGCGGTGACCGACCTGACCAAGCTCGGCGAGCGCCAGATCACGCTCGATTGCGACGTCATCCAGGCCGATGGCGGCACGCGCACCGCCTCGATCTCGGGCGCGTGGGTGGCGCTGCGCATCGCGGTCGACGGGCTGATGAAGCAGGGGCTGCTCGCCGCCGATCCGATCACGGCGCAGGTCGCCGCGGTCTCGTGCGGCATCCACGAGGGGACGCCCGTGCTCGACCTCGATTATATCGAGGATTCAAACGCGCATGCCGACGCCAATTTCGTGCTCCTGTCCGACGGCAACATCGCCGAGGCGCAGGCGACCGCGGAAGGCGCGACCTATAACGAGGAGGCGCTGCTGCGCCTGCTGCGCCTCGCCCGCATCGGAACGGCCGAGATCTTCACCGCGCAGCTCAGGGCGGTCGGCCGGTGACGATCGAGCTGGTCGACGACGAGCCGCCGCCGGTCCCGCACCGCACGCTCGCGCCCGGCAAGCTGGTGATCGCCAGCCACAACGAGGGCAAGGTGCGCGAGATCACCGCGTTGCTCGCCCCCTATGGCATCGCGCCGGTCTCGGCCGCTTCGCTGGGCATCCCTGAGCCCGAGGAGACTGGCACCAGCTTCGCCGCCAATGCCGAGCTGAAGGCGCGCTTCTCCGCCGATCTGTCCGGGCTGGTCGCGCTCGCCGACGATAGCGGGCTGTGCGTCGACGCGCTCAAGGGCGATCCGGGGGTCTATACCGCCAATTGGGCCGAGACGCCGCACGGCCGCGACTGGGGCCTCGCGATGCGCAAGGTCGAGGACGCGCTCGCGGCGCAGGGGCCCGAAGCGGGGCGCGACGCGCATTTCGTGTGCGTGTTGTCGCTCGCCTGGCCCGACGGGCATGTCGAGAGCTTCGAGGGGCGCGTCGACGGCAGGCTCGTCTGGCCCCCGCGCGGCGATCTCGGCTTCGGCTACGATCCGGTATTCGTGCCGCTCGGCCGCGACCGGAGCTTCGCCGAGCTCGATCCGGCGGAGAAGCACGCGATCAGCCATCGCGCGGACGCGTTCCGGAAACTGGTCGCGGCGGTGCTGTGAACGATGCACTCGCGCTTTACGTGCATTGGCCGTTCTGCGTCTCCAAATGCCCGTATTGCGACTTCAACAGCCATGTCCGCGCGGGGATCGACCAGGTGCGCTGGCGCGATGCGCTGTTGGCGGACATGGCGCATGAGGCGCGCATGGCGCCGGGGCGGCCGCTCGCCTCGATCTTCTTCGGCGGCGGCACCCCATCGCTGATGCCACCCGAGACGGTCGCCGCGCTGATCGACGCGGCGGAGCGGCATTGGGGCTTCGCGCCCGAGATCGAGATCACGCTGGAGGCCAATCCTTCCTCGGTCGAGGCCGCGCGCTTCGCCGCGCTCGCCGCGGCGGGGGTGAACCGCGTGAGCCTCGGGCTCCAGGCGCTGGACGACGCGGCGTTGCGCTTCCTCGGCCGTGCGCACGACGTGGGCGAAGGACTGGCGGCGCTCGACACCGCGCAGGCCATTTTCGCGCGCGTGAGCTTCGACCTGATCTACGCGCGGCCGGGGCAGAGCGAGGCCGATTGGGAAGCGGAGCTGGCGCGTGCGCTCGCGTTCGGCACCGGGCATGTGTCGCTCTACCAGCTCACGATCGAGCCCGGCACGCGCTTCGCCACGCTGGCGGCGCGCGGCGCGCTGCCCCTCCCCGATCCCGATCACGGCGCGCGGCTGTTCGAGCTGACGCGCGACGCGACCGCCGCGGCCGGGCTGCCCGCCTACGAGATCTCCAACCACGCGCGTCCGGGCGAGGAGAGCCGCCACAACCTCGCTTACTGGCGGCAGACCGACTATCTCGGCATCGGCCCGGGGGCGCATGGCCGCCGCGCGGGCATCGCCACGCAGCGCGCGCGCAAGCCCGAAAACTGGCTCGCCCGCGTCGCCGCCGCGGGCCACGGGACCGAGCGCGAGGACCCGCTCGACCCCGCCGAGCGCGCGACCGAGGCGCTGCTGATGGGCCTGCGCCTGACGGAAGGCGCCTCGCTCGCCAGATTGCGCGGCGCCTATGACGAGGCGGCGGTGGCGCGCCTCGCCGCGCTCGGGCTGGTCGAGCGCACGCCCTCCCGCCTGCGCGTGCTGCCGCCGGGCATGCTGCTGCTCGATGCGATCCTGGGCGAGATCGCGGCTTAGGGGGCTTATACGCCCACCCGCGCCGCGTCGGTGGCGAAGATCGCCTCGATCGCCTCGGTCACCGTGCCGATCTCCGCCATGCCGTCGACCCGCGTGACGAGCCCGCGCGCCTCGTAATACGGCAGGATCGGCTGCGTCTTGGCGCGATATTCGGCGAGGCGCTGGCGCACCGTCGCGGCGTTGTCGTCCGGCCGGCGCTTGAACTCGGTCGACCCGCACACGTCGCAGACGCCCGCTTGCCGGGGCAGCTTGAATTCGTCGTGATAGCCCTCGTTGCACTTGGCACAGGTGAAGCGGCCCGAGATGCGGGCGACCAGCGCCTCCTCGTCCACCCCCAGCTCGATCACATGATCCAGCTTCATGCCGCGTTCCGCGAGCAAAGCGTCGAGCGATTCGGCCTGCGCCTGCGTGCGCGGATAGCCGTCGAAGATGAAGCCCGGCGCATGCGCCTCGAAATCGACCCGCGCGGCGATCAGCGCGGTCACCACCGCGTCGGGCACGAGCTGCCCCGCCTTCATGATCGCCTCGGCCTGCCGCCCGATCGCGCTGCCCGCCTTGACCGAGGCGCGCAGCATGTCGCCGGTGGAAAGCTGGACGAGCCCGTAGCGCGTCATCAGCACCTGCGCCTGCGTGCCCTTCCCCGCCCCGGGGGGGCCCAGCAGGATCAGGATCTTCACCGTCGCACTCCCCCCTTCAGCCGCGATTTCTTGATCAGATCGCCATATTGGTGCGCGAGCAGATGGCCCTGGATCTGCGTCACCGTATCGATCGTGACGTTGACCACGATCAGCAGGCTGGTGCCGCCGAAGCCGATGGTGGAGCGCGGAATGAAGATTTCGGGCACCACGCAGATCAACGTCAGATAGGCGGCACCGAGCACGGTGATGCGCGTCAGCACGTAATCGAGATACGTCTCGGTATTCTTGCCCGGCCGGATGCCCGGGATGAAGCCGCCATGGCGCTTCAGATTGTCGGCGGTCTCCTCGGGATTGAACACCACGGCGGTATAGAAGAACGAGAAGAAGATGATGCCCGCCGCGTAGAGCACGAAATAGATCGGCGTATCGCGGCCGATCCACTGGTTGAGGCTGATGATGAAATCGCCCCAGCGGCTCTCGCCGTTGATGTGCTTGCCCGCGAACTGCGTGATCGTCAGCGGCAGCGCGAGCAGCGACGAGGCGAAGATCGGCGGGATCACGTTGGCGGTGTTGATCTTGAGCGGCAGGTGGCTCTTATCGGCCTGCATCATGCCGCGCTGCGTCTGGCGCTTGGGATATTGGATCAGCACGCGCCGCTGCGCGCGCTCCATGAAACAGATGAACAGGATCAGCCCGATCACGAGCGCGAAGCCGCCGAGCACCATCAGCGGCGAGGTGGCGCCCGTCCGCGCCGCCTCGAGCGCGCCCGCGACGGTCGTCGGCAAGGTCGCGACGATACCCGCCATGATGATCAGGCTGACGCCGTTGCCGATGCCGCGGCTGGTGATCTGCTCGCCCAGCCACATCAGGAACATCGTGCCGCCGACCAGCGTGATCACCGTGGTAAGGCGGAACAGCATCGGATCGACCACCACCGCCGACTGCCCCGCCGACGCGCCCCACGCCTCGAGCCCGACCGAGATGAAATAGCCCTGCACCGCGGTGAGCCCGACCGTGCCGTAGCGCGTATATTGGTTGAGCTTCTTGCGCCCGCTCTCGCCTTCCTTCTTGATCGCCGCCAGCGTCGGCGAGAGCGAGCTCGCAAGCTGCACCACGATCGACGCGGTGATGTAGGGCATCACGCCGAGTGCCACGATCGACATGCGCGTGAGCGCGCCGCCGGTGAAGGTGTTGAAGAAATCCATCACCCCGCCCTTGGTCGTATCGACCAGGGTGGCGAGCGCGCGCGGATCGATGCCCGGCAGCGGCACGTAGGAGAGCAAGCGGAAGACGATCAGCGTCCCCAGCGTGAACCAGAGGCGCTTCTTGAGCTCGGTCGCACGCGAGAATTGCGAGAAGCTCGCATTGGCGGCCAGTTGCTCGGCTGCGGATGCCATCGGTCGTGTGTTACCTCGGTTAAGCGGCGGTGCGGCACGCGCACCCGGCGCTCATATAGGACGGCCCGAACATATTCCACATCCGTCACCCCGGACTCGTTCCG
>CAXUGZ010000137.1:0-4962 GCA_964250685.1 uncultured Sphingomonadaceae bacterium | reverse complement strand
CGATCGACTGGAGCCGCACCACGCGGCGCGTGCTCACGCTCGACTGGGTCGACGGGATCAAGCTCGCCAATCGTCCGGCGCTGATCGCGGCAGGGCACGACATGCGCGCGCTCGCGGGCTGCCTGGTGCGCGCCTTCCTGCGCCAGGCGATCGCTGACGGCTTCTTCCACGCCGATCTCCACCAGGGCAATCTGTTCGCGCTGGCCGACGGGCGGATCGCGGCGATCGATTTCGGCATCATGGGGCGGATCGACCGGCGCGCACGGCTGTGGCTGGCGGAAATCCTGCACGGCCTCATCACGGGCGATTACGCGCGCGTGGCCGAAATCCATTTCGAGGCGGGCTACGTGCCGCCGCACCACAACCTCGCCGAGTTCACCACCGCGTTGCGCGCGGTCGGTGAGCCGATCCGGGGACTGCCGGTCAAGGACATCTCGATCGGGCAGATGCTCGACGGGCTGTTCGCGATCACGCGCGATTTCGACATGGCGACGCAGCCGCACCTGCTGCTGCTGCAAAAGACGATGGTGATGGTCGAAGGCGTCGCCACCGCGCTCGATCCCAACATCAACATGTGGGAGGTGGCGGGGCCGTTCGTGGGCGAATGGCTGCGCGGCGAGCTCGGCCCCGAGGCGTGGTTCGCCGAGCGGCTGCAGACCGACCTGCGCACGCTCGCGCGCCTGCCCGATCTGGTCCGCCGGATCGAGGCGCGCTACCCCGCGCCCGGCGCCGCCCCCCCGCCGCCCCCGCTGCGCGCGGTGGAGGTGGTGCGGATCGGCGGCGCGTGGCGGGTGGCGGCGGTGGCGGTTCTGGCGGCGGCGGCAGGCGCGGGGACGGTTCTGCTGCTGCTGCTGCATTAGCGAACGTTCCGGCGGCGGTGCACAAG
The DNA here is from genome assembly GCA_964250685.1 of uncultured Sphingomonadaceae bacterium. Lineage (GTDB taxonomy): Bacteria > Pseudomonadota > Alphaproteobacteria > Sphingomonadales > Sphingomonadaceae > Sphingomonas_I. The sequence goes on along the minus strand of CAXUGZ010000137.1, from coordinate 4,076 downwards.
AGGCTGGCGGTGGCGGGACAGTTTGGGTTAATCCAAGCGCGCGGACAGGGCGCTATGGAACGGACGGAACGAAATCAGGACGATGCGGGCGTGGCGGCGGAACCGCGTGGGCTGCTGCTCGCCTCGATCCACGATGTCGGCCCGCGTTTCGAGCGCGAAGTGGACGCGCTCGCAGCACGGCTCGAGCGGCGCTTTGGCGGACCGCGCTTCGCGATGCTGGTGGTGCCCGATCACTGGGGTGAGGCCCCGCTCGCGCAGGCGCCCGGTTTCGCCGCGAAGCTCAGGCGCTGGGCCGATGAGGGCGTCGAGATGTTTCTGCACGGCTGGTCGCATCGCGACGATACCATCCACGAGGCGCGCGCCACGCGCTGGCGCGCGCGCCACATGACCGCGGGCGAGGGCGAGTTCCTCGGGCTCGACGCGGCCGAGGCGGCGCGGCGGATGCGCGCGGGCCGCGCGGTGGTGGAGCAGGCGATCGGGCGCCCGGTCGCGGGCTTCATCGCGCCCGCATGGCTCTACGGTCCCGGCAGCCGCGCCGCGATGGCGCGCGAGCGTTTCGCCATCGCCGAGGATCATCTGCGCGTATGGCGCCCCGCCGACGGCGAAGTCCTCGCGCGCGGGCCGGTGATCACCTGGGCGAGCCGCAGCCGCGCGCGCATCGCCAGCTCGCTGGCGTTCGCCGCATTGGCGCGGACCGCGCTGCGCGCCGCGCCGGTGGTGCGCGTCGCGGTGCATCCGGGGGACGCGCGCGTGCCCGCCTTGCTCGCCAGCATCGACGCCACGCTGGGGGTCTTCGCTAGGCGGAGGGTGGGGAGGTACGCCGACCTGCCGCTCGCGACCGCGGACGAACGAGGGACGCGCGCGCTCGTGCGGCGGGAGGCGGCGTGACCAGCGTCGATACGCCGCGCGCGCTGACCTGGGACGCCGAGACGTTCGATCCGCCGCTGCTCAGCCATGGCGGCTCTGCCACGCGCTGGCTGGGGCCGGCGATCTCGCTCGGCATCTTCGCCGCCGTGCTGTTCCAGCTGCGCCACCTCGAGGTGCGCGCGGTGGTGGCGATGGTGCCGCGCAGCCCGCTCTTCTGGCTCGTCTTCGCCACTTATTATCTCGCCACCCCGGCGATGGATTTCGTGATCTTCCGCCGGCTGTGGCGCCTGCCGGGGGCCGGCTTCGGCGCGCTGCTGCGCAAGTTCGTCGGCAACGAGATCCTGCTCGGCTATATCGGCGAGCTCCATTTCTACAGCTGGGCGCGCAGCCGGCTCAGGATGGTCGCATCGCCGTTCGCGGCGGTGAAGGACGTGGCGATCCTCTCGGCGGTCGCGGGCAACATCGTGACGTTGGGGGTGCTCGCCGCCGCTTATCCCTTCCTCGGCGCGCTGCGGCTGGGGCTGGCGCCCAGCACGATCATGCTCGCAATGGGCACGATGCTCGGCACCTCGCTCGTGCTGCTGATGCTGCGGCGGCGGCTGCTCACGCTGGCGCCGTCCGAGCTGATGTTCGTCGCGAGCGCGCAGCTCGCGCGCGTGCTGCTCACCGCGCTGCTGCCCGCCTTGCTGTGGCACATCGTGCTGCCGCAGGTCGCGCTCGGCTGGTGGCTGCTGCTCGCGGCGATGCGGCTGCTGCTCTCGCGCCTCCCGCTGCTGCCCAACAAGGACCTCGTCTTCGCGGGCGTGGCGGTGCTGCTGGTGGGCGGCGACGTCGCGGTCGGCGATCTGATGACGATGATGGCGAGCCTGATCCTGGGCACGCACCTGGCGGTCGGCGCGGGCCTCGTGCTCGCCGAGTTCGCACGCGGAGGCGAATGAGGGCGCATGCGGATCGTCGATGTCTGCGCCTTCTACGCGCCCGAGGGCGGGGGCGTGCGGACCTATGTCGAGCGCAAGCTCGCGGCGGCGCCGGCGGCGGGGCACGAACTGGTGGTGGTGGCGCCGGGGCGCACCGACCGCGTCGAGCGGCGCGGCCCCCATGCGCGCATCGAATGGCTGGCGAGCCCGCGCTTCCCGCTCGACCGCCGCTACGGCTATTTCGCCGATGCGGCGCGGCTGCATGCGACGCTCGACCGGCTGCGGCCCGATATCGTCGAGGTGTCCTCGCCGTGGCGCAGCGCGTCGATGGTGGCGGAGTGGCGGGGGGCGGCGCCGCGGGTGCTGATGATGCACGCCGATCCGCTCTCCGCCTACGCCTATCGCTGGTTCGGCCGCGTCGCCGAGCGCGAGACGATCGATCGCGGCTTCGGCTGGTATTGGCGCCATCTGCGCCGGCTCGATCGCGGCTTCGACGCGGTGGTGAGCGCGAGCCACAGCCTGTCCGAGCGGCTCACCGCGGGCGGGCTGGCGCAGGTGGTCACCAATCCGATGGGGGTCGATCCCGGCATCTTCTCGCCGGCGTTGCGCGACGAGGAGCTGCGCGCGCGCCTGCTCGGAAAATGCGCGCTGCCGCCGTCGGCCACGCTGCTGCTCGGCGTCGGGCGGCACGCGCCCGAGAAGCGCTGGCCGATGGTGATCGACGCGGCGATGGCGGCGGGGGCGGATCGCCCGATCGGGCTCGTGCTGGTGGGCGACGGACGCGAGCGCAAGCGGATCGCGCGCCAGATCGGCGACAATCCGCACATCCGCCTGCTCTCGCCGATCCGCGACCGCGCAGCACTCGCGCGGCTGATGGCGAGCGCGGACGCGCTGGTGCACGGCTGCGAGGCGGAAACCTTCTGCATCGTCGCGGCCGAGGCGCGCGCCTCGGGGCTGCCGCTGATCGTGCCCGATGCGGGCGGTGCGGCGGATCAGGCGCGCGCGAGCGGGGGCGTGGTGTATCCCGCCGCCTCGGCGCCGGGTGCCGCGGCTGCGATCCGCGCCTTCGTCGATCGCCCGCGCCGTCCGCCCACGGGCAGGGTGCGGACGATGGACGAGCATTTCGCCGATCTGTTCGCGCTCTACGCCTGGCTCGATGCGCCGGTGCGGCGCGCCGCCTGACGATGTCTGCTAAAGCGCACCGATGACGCTCCCCGCCACCGACCAGCTCGCCGCCGCCGCGATCGAGGAGCTTGCCCGGCTGGTGGCGTTCGACACCACCTCGCGCGGATCGAACCTCGCGCTGATCGAACATGTCGAGGCGCTGCTCGGCGGGCTCGGCGTCGCCACGCGGCGGATCGCCAATGCGGACGCGAGCAAGGCCAATCTCTACGCGACGCTCGGCCCGCCGGTCGAGGGCGGAGTGGTGCTCTCGGGCCATACCGACGTGGTGCCCGTCGACGGCCAGCCCTGGACGAGCGACCCGTTCGCGCTGACCGAGCGCGACGGGCGCCTGTACGCGCGCGGCACGTGCGACATGAAGGGCTTCATCGCGCTCGCGCTCGCCGCCGCGCCGGCGTTCGCGCAGGCGGGCCGGCTTACGCGCCCGGTCCATCTGGCGCTGTCCTATGACGAGGAGGTGGGGTGCCTCGGCGCGCCCGCGATGATCGCCGAAATCGCGGCGCGCGTGCCGCGCCCGGAGGCGGTGATCGTGGGCGAGCCGACCAACATGGAGGTGGTACGCGGGCATAAGGGGATTGCGAGCTACGTCGTCACCGTAACGGGGCACGAGGCGCATTCGAGCCTGACGCATCTCGGCCTCTCCGCCAACATGGCGGCGATCGGGCTGATGCACCGCCTGACCGAGCTGGCGGCGCGGCTCGAGCGCGAGGCCGATCCCGCCTCGCCGTTCGTGCCGCGCCACGCGACGCTCACCATCGGCCAGCTCAACGGCGGCACCGCGGTCAACATCCTCGCGCGCGAATGCGTGTTCGTGTTCGATCTGCGCTGCCCGCCCGGGACCGATCCCGAGGCGGTGCTGGCGCCGTTCCTCGCCGAGGCGGCCGCGCTGGACCGGACGATGAAAGCGCGCTTTCCCGCATGCGGCGTGCACGTCGCGCGCCGATCGTCCACCCCCGCCTTCGCGCCCGAGCCCGACGGCGCGGCCGAGCGCATTGCGCGCGCGCTCGCCGGCGACAACGGCGCGCCGCGCGTGGTCTCCTATGCGGCCGAGGCGGGGCAGTTCCAGGCGGCGGGCTTCTCGACCGTGATCTGCGGTCCCGGATCGATCGA
>CAXUGZ010000136.1:0-5032 GCA_964250685.1 uncultured Sphingomonadaceae bacterium | reverse complement strand
CGAACATGCGCTTGAGCGTCGCCACCAGCGCGCTGTCCGCGCCGCCCGCCAGCACCTTGGCGACGAACGCGCCCCCGGGCCGCAGCGCCTCGCCCGCGAACGCCGCCGCCGCCTCGACCAGCCCCATCGTGCGCAGATGGTCGGTCTGCGGGTGGCCGACCGTGTTCGCGGCCATGTCGGACAGGACGAGGTCCGCCTTGCCGCCCAGCGCCGCGGCGATGCGCGCGGGCGCGGCCTCGTCCAGAAAATCGAGCTGGAGGATGACGACGCCCTCGATCGGGTCGGTCGGCAGCAGGTCGATCCCCACCACCTGCGCGCGCGCGACGCGGCGGCGCACGACCTGGCTCCACCCGCCCGGCGCGATGCCGAGATCGATCACGCGCTCGACCCCGCGCAGCAGTGCGAAGCGCTCGTCCAACTCGAGCAATTTGTACGCGGCGCGGCTGCGATAGCCCTCCGCCCGGGCGCGGCGGACATAGGGATCGTTGAGCTGGCGTTCGAGCCAGCGTGTCGAGGCGGCGGTGCGGCCGCGCGCGGTGCGCACGCGCTGGCGCCCGCCCGATCCGCCGCGGCTCATGCGCGCGGCCGCTCGTGCGCCATCAGCGTGCGCAGGATGCCCTCACGGATGCCGCGATCGGCGACGCTCAGCCGCGCGGCGGGCCACAGATCGAGGATCGCCTCGAGGATCGCGCAACCCGCCACGACAAGGTCCGCGCGCTCGGCGCCGATGCACGGCAGCAGCGCGCGCGCCTCGACCGGCATCCCCGCGAGCCGCTGGCTCAGGCCGCGCATCGCCTCGGCGGGCACGATCAGCCCGTCGACCGCGCGGCGATCATAAGCGGGCAGGCCCAAATGCAGGCTGCCGAGCGTGGTCACCGTGCCGCTCGTGCCGAGCAGCCGCCCCGGCCGCGCACCGCGCCGCGCGAGCACGGCGGCGAACGGCGCGAACGCCTCGCCGACGCGCGCGTGCATGCGCGCATAGGCCTGGCGCAACGCCGCCTCGTCCGCCCCGACATGCGGCTCGCTCTCGCTCAGCGACACCACCCCCCAGGGCGCCGAGAACCAGTCGCCGATGCTGGGCGCGCCGCCCGCCTCGTCGTCGAGCAGCACCAGTTCGGTCGATCCGCCGCCGATGTCGAACACCAAAGCCGGCCCCGTGCCCGGTTCGAGCAGCGCCTGGCAGCCGCTCACCGCCAGCCGCGCCTCCTGCTCGGCGGTGATGATCTCCAGCTGGATGCCCGTCTCGGCGCGCACGCGCGCGACGAAATCGGGGCCGTTGACCGCCCGGCGGCAGGCCTCGGTCGCGACCGAGCGGACCAAGGTCACCGCGCGGCGGCGCAGTTTATCCGCGCACACGCCGAGCGCCGCCACCGCGCGCTCCATCGCCGCGTCGCTCAGCCGGCCGCTCGCGGCGAGCCCCTCCCCCAGCCGCACGATGCGCGAGAAGGCGTCGACCACGACGAAGCCGTCGCCTTGCGCGCGCGCGATCAGCAGGCGGCAATTGTTGGTGCCGAGATCGAGCGCCGCATAGGTGCCGCTGGCGGGCCGGTATCGGGCCGGGGGCGCCGCGCCGCGGCGGCTGCCGGCGGACGCGGGCGCCGCAGTCTGCGCACGCTCCGCCATGGAATGTTCTCTCATGGTCTCCGAAACGGCCGATGCCGCCCGTACTTGGTGGCGACCTTATCCGCCGCCGCCCCGCGCGGCAAGCGCGCGCCGCGCCGGGCGCGCGTTGACAGCCCGACGGCGCTTGCCTATCCCGCGCGTCCGCCGCTGCCCCGTCGTCTAAAGGTAAGACTACGGACTCTGACTCCGTTAATTGAGGTTCGAATCCTCACGGGGCATCCAGGCCTACGCCTTGCAGACCACCCGTTGCGCTTTGATTTATCCGTAGCTACGGATGGATCATGGAGATCGAGTTCGATCCGGTGAAGGATGCCGCCAACATCGCGAAGCACGGCGTATCGCTGGCTGATTCAGCCGCGCTCGATCTGCTCTCGGCCGCGACCGAGATCGACACTCGATACCCCTATGCCGAAACCAGATTCCGCGCGTTCGGCAGGATCGATGGCGAAGGCTTCTGTCTCGCCTTCACCGTGCGCGGCACGGTGGTTCGGCCGATCAGCTTCCGCCGGGCCCATGAAAAGGAGATGAGGCGCTATGACCGATGAAAAGCCGGTCGTCTTCGACGACGATAATCCCGAATGGACCGACGAGGATTTCGCCCGCGCTCGGGCGGGGGTCGACGTGCTGCCCCCCGTCCTCGTCACCGCGCTGAAGCTTGGACGCGGCCGGCCGGTGGGCTCCAAGACGTCGAACAAGCAGCAGGTGACGCTGCGGCTGGATCGCGATGCGGTGGAGCGGTTCAAGGCGGCGGGCCCCGGCTGGCAGTCGCGCATCAACGAAGCGGTGCGCAAGGCGGCGGGACTGTGAGCGCGCGATGAAGCCGGCATTGGCGGTATGCGGCCTCTTGCTGCTGGCATCGTCCGCGCGCGCCGAGCCGCTGTGCCGTGATCTGAAGGGCCTGCTCGCGCCGTGCGCGGCGAACCGGATCGGGCCCGCATCCCGCGCGCCCGCCTCGCCGACAGCCGCGCTCGCCCGTCCGGGGCCCGCCCGCCACCGATCGGAGCGATTCCGCCTCGGCCGCCTGTGCCGCGACACCAAGGGCCTGACGACGCCCTGCGCGTAATCGCCACGCGCGATGGCACCGCGAGCGCCGACGCTCGTTCTTCCGCATGACGGGCGGGCCGGCGCAGGAGAGAAGCACATGGCCGAAAGCGGTCGCATCGTTGCCATCGGCCTGCTCACCGAGCGCGATCTCGCCGTGCTGGGCGAGGGCTTCAGGCGCGCCTATCCCCTCAACGACGGACACGACTTCGACGAGTTGCTCCGCGCGATCGACGAAGCCGAGCGGCTGGCGCGCGAAGGGTCCTGACCCGGCAAGGATGGTGGAACCGACGCAACGAGAACGCCGCGTGCGCGACGAATGCGAGAAGCTGCATGATCTGTTCGGCGACGACGCGGATCTCGCGCTCCAGCGGCGGATCGCGCATGCGATCGACCGGCTGGACCTGGAGGAGGCGATGTTCCTGCTCGAGGTACAGTCGCAACTCTACATCATCTCCTATTGAGCGCGCATCTTAAGGCGCGTCCGGCCCGAGCGCGGGGTCGAGGTCGCGCGGACGCACGAAGCGAACCAGGCGGCCCGCTCCCGCCTCCACGTCGGCCCATTGCGCCACGTCGAACGCGATCTCGGCAAGGCTGGCGGTAGGATATTTCTCCTCGACCTGCCCGCGCGCGGCATCGTCCATGCCGCCGGGGACGAGCATCAGCACGAGCTGCTCGAGGCTGGGATTGTGGCCGACGAGCAGCAGGCTTTCGGCCGCAGCGGGCGCCTCCTGGATCAGCTCGAGCAGATCCTCGGGCGTCGCGAGATAGATGCGCCGCTCCCATCCCGGCGCGAGATCGTCGCCATACCCCGCCGCGACCTCCTCGATCGTCTCGGCCACGCGCACCGCGGGCGAGGCGAGCACCGCATCGAAGCGCAGGCCCAGCTCGCGCATGTGCCGGCCGATCGCGCGCGCGGCGCGGCGCCCCTTGGCGTTCAGGCGGCGATCGAAATCGCGCGCGACGAGCCCGTCATCGCCCGATTTGGCGTGGCGGAGCAGCGTAAGCCTCTTCATCCTCACCCCGGAATCGTCTGCGCGCGCTCGTGATGCAGCAAAGCAGCAGCGGGGGAAAGCCGCGATGCGATGCGCCGCACCGCCTCGTCGATTCCCAGCCGCGCGATCGCGACCCCAGGCGGGAAGGCGTCGAGCAGGCGCGAGGGCGTCGCCGCGGAGAGCAGGACGAAGCTGCCCGCATCGTCGGCGCGGCGGATCAGGCGGCCGAACGCCTGCGCCATGCGCGCGCGGACGATGCGGTCGTCATAGGCAGTGCCCCCGCCGGCGGCGCGGCGCGCGCCGTGCAGCACGGTCGGGCGCGGCCACGGCACCCCCTCCATCACCACCAGCCGCAGCGAGCGGCCGGGCACGTCCACCCCGTCGCGCAGCGCATCCGTGCCGAGTAAGGAGGCGCGCGGATCGTCGCGGAAGATGTCGACCAGCGTGCCCGTGTCGATCGGATCGACATGCTGCGCGTAGAGCGGCAGCCCCGCGCGGGCGAGCCGGTCGGCGATGCGCGCATGGACCGCGCGCAGCCGCTGGATCGCGGTGAACAGCCCGAGCGCACCCCCCTGGGAGGCCTCGATCAGGCGCGCATAGGCGCCCGCGAGCGCAGCAGTGTCGCCGCGCCTGATGTCGGTGACGATCAGCACCTCCGCCTGCGCGGCATAATCGAACGGCGAGGGCGCGGCGAAGCGCATCGCGGCGCGCTCGAGATGCGCCGCACCGCTGCGCGCTTCCGCCCCTGCCCAGTCCGCGCCGCCGCGCAACGTCGCCGAGGTGACGATCACGCCGTGCGCCGGCTTGAGCACGGTCTCGGCGAGCGGGCGCGTCGGATCGAGCCAGTGGCGGCGCAGCCCGACATCATATTCGCGCCCCTCGACGCGATCGACCGCGAGCCAGTCGACGAAGTCGGGATCGGCCGGCCCGCCGATGCGCGCGAGCAGCGCCACCCACGCGGCGAGCACCTGCCCGCGATAGACCAGCCCCGACAGCGCCCCCTCGACGCGCGCGCGCGCCTGCGCGTCGAGCCAGTCGGGCGCGTTCTCCAGCACCGCCTGCAGCCGCTGGCGCAGCCGCGCGAGCGGGCGCACCAGCGCCTCCAAGGCGTCGATCGCGGGGGCCGCCGCCTCGATCAGCGGCGCGTCGAGCTCGGCGGCGTGCGTCTCGATGCCGTAGCCCGCATCGGCCGCGCGGGCGCGCGCATAGACGGTGCCGCGCACCGCCGCGAGCAGGGTTTCGATCGGCCCGAGCGGCAGCTCCTCGGCGAGGCGGCCGAGCCAGCCGTCGCCGGGCAGCGCGCGCGCGGCGGCCGACGCCTGCTCGATCGCGCGCGCGCCCTCCTCGTCATAGGAGGCGACGTCGAGCAGCCG
>CAXUGZ010000135.1:0-5052 GCA_964250685.1 uncultured Sphingomonadaceae bacterium | reverse complement strand
CGCCGATCTGCTTCTTCTTCGTCACCACGGTGAAGTCGAAGTTCGGCTATGACGACTCGCTCGACGTGTTCGGGGTGCACTGCATCGGCGGCATCACCGGCGCGATCATGACGGGCATCCTGGTCAATCCCAACTTTGGCGGCCAGGGCCTCGCCGATTATGCGGCCAAGCCGGGCACCTTGTCGGCGGGCACCTACGACATGGCGGCGCAGGTGATCATCCAGATCAAGGCGGTGCTGCTGACCCTGGTGTGGTCGGGCGTCGGCTCGGCGATCCTCTACCTGGTCATCGACAAGACGTGGGGCATGCGCGCCACGATCGAGCAAGAGCATGAGGGCCTCGACATCGCCGATCACGGCGAGCGGGCCTACCACTTCTGACGCGGATCGGGCGGCCCGCAACGGGCCGCCCCCAAAGGGTTCCTCCTGCGAACCACTGGCCGGCGGGGCAACTCGCCGGCCTTTTTTGGTCCTCGCTCAGCCGCCGATCGACTCGACCTCGATCGCATCGTCGCGTCCGGCGAAGGGGAGCAGATCGCCCGCGCCGGCGCCGATCAGCGCACGGGCGAGCGGCGAGGAGATCGCGATCAGGCCCGATGCGGGATCGGCCTCGTCCTCGCCGACGATCCGGACCGTGCGCGCGCGGCCATCGAGGCGGAGCGCGACGTGGCTGCCGAAGCCCACCTCGCCGGCGGGCGCCGCCGGGGCGGGGCGCGCGGTGGCGAGGCGCTGGCGCCAGTAGCGCAGGTCGCGCTTGCTCTCCTCGCTTGCCGCCGCCTCGCCCGCCGCGCGCTCGAGCTCGGCGACGCGCGCCTCGATCAGCGCGAGTCCGCGCGGCGTGACGAGATTGGGGCCGGGCGGCACGGGCAGCTCGAAGCGCGGCTCCTTGTGCTCGTCGTCGCCCTCGCGCCGGAACGCAACGCTCACCTTGGCTTCTCCTCGTTGGCGGGCGGTCAACCCGAACGGCGTGCGCCGGTTCCGGCGGTCAGGGTTGCGGTGCGGTATCCGCGTCGTTGGACGGCGCGGCGGGCGCGTCGTCGTCGCCCTCGTCCGGCGCCTGTGCCGCGCGCTCCACCGCGCGCGGAGCGGGCGCGGCGGCTTGGGGACGCGGCAGCGGCGCGCGCGCGGCGGCGTCGGCCGCGGCCAGGTCGGCGAGCGTCTTGGCGGCGGTGGCGTTCTCCGCCGCCGCGTCGGCATCGAGCGTCACGTCGGCGACCGCGTGGCGGTGGCAGCCGGCGAGCACGAGCAGCAGCGCCGGCACCGCGCGCCGGATCACGGCTTGGGGCGCTCGGCCGCCGGCTGGGGGGTGGGCGCGTCACCCGGCATCGGCGCGGCGCTGGGCGGCGCATCACCGGGCATCGGCGCCGCGCTCGCAGGCGTGCTCGCGGGCGGGGTGTCGCCCACCGGCGTCGGCACCGCCTCCGCGGGGGGCGCCGGCTCGTCGGGCGGGCCGGCGCCGCTCGCGTCCTCCTGGTCGAGGATCTGGGCGCGGCGGCGCTGGAGGAACGCCGAGCGCGCGGCGGCATAGGGATCGAGGCTCGATTCGAGAAAGGCGTCGCCGCCGCTCTCGGTCAGGTCGGAGCGCGCGCTGATAATCTGCGCCACGCGGTAGCCGCGCTTGGCCCATACCGAAACGTCCGCATGGTTGATCGCGATGTTGATGGGATCGCCATAGGCCGCCACCCCCGCGCCGACCGCATCGCGCATCGTCGAGGGGCCGAGCAGCGGCAGCACCAGATAGGGTCCGCCGTTGAAGCCCCATATCGCCAGCGTCTGGCCGAGATCCTCGTTGGCGGGCCGGATGCCGACCTTGCTCGCATGGTCGAACAGCCCGGCGACGCCGACCGTCGAATTGATCACGAAGCGGCCGAGATTGTCCGCCGCGCGCTTGGGCTTGCCCTGCAGCACGTTGTTGATGAACGACCACGGCTCGGTAAGATTGGCGAAGAAGTTGGTGATGCCCTGGCGCACGGGGCGCGGCGCCACCGCGCGATAGGCCTGCGAGACCGGCTTCACCACCACCTTGTCCGCCGCCATGTCGACCGCCCAGATGCCGCGATTGACCTTTTCGAGCGGATCCTTCTCGGCCAGCCGGTCCTGCCCGGGCACGGTCGCGCAGCCGCCGAGCAGGGCAATGGCGGCGAACGGGGCGAACGCGCGGGGCGCGCGGCGGCGGGGGATCATCACGGGCGCGTGCCATAGCGTGCCGCCGCCGACAAGAGGGCGCGCACGCATGCTCGACGCCATCCGCCGAAACAGGCATGGGCGTGGCGACGATGCGATCGATCCTGCGCCCGCTGCTGCTCATGCTCGCCCTGCTGGCGCCCGCCGCCGCGCGCGCCGCGCCGACGCACATCGCGGCGAGCCTGGTGGCGGAGAGCGCCAAGCCCGCCGCGGGATCGCGCGTCACGCTCGCCTTCGCGATGCGGCCGGGCAAGGACTGGCACGGCTATTGGCAAAATCCGGGTGACGCCGGGATCGAGACGCGCGTCGCGTGGAGCGCGCCCGCGGGGCTGCGCTTCGGCCCGCTGCAATATCCGGTGCCGCAGACGTTGCTGATCGCGGGGCTGATGAACCATGTCTATGAAAGCGACTATGCCGAGCTGCTCACGCTCGACCTGCCCAAGGGGCTCGCCCCCGGCACGATCCTGCCGATCGCGGCCAAGCTCGACTGGCTGGCGTGCAATCCCCGGATGTGCGTGCCCGAGACCGCGACGCTGACGCTGCGGCTGACGATCGGCGACGCGAGCGTCAGCCCCGAAAGCCGCGCGCAATTCGATCGCTGGCGCGCGGCGCTGCCGCGTCCGTTGGCCGCGCCCGCGCATTTCGCGGTGGCGCAGGGGCGCTTCCGGCTCGAAGTGCCGCTGCCCGCGGGCGCGACGGCGGCGCGGCCCTATTTCTTCGCGCTGACCGACGGAGCGATCGATTATGCCGCGCCGCAGACCGTGACGCGCGACGGCGACCGGCTGTTGATCGAGACCGCCGCGCGTCCGAGCCCGCCGTCACGCGTCGAGGGGGTCCTGCGGCTAGGACCCGGTGACGGGCTCGCGCTGGTCGCCACGCGCGGCAATGTCGCGGCGGCGGCGGCGGGCGCGCCGGGCGGCGGGAGCGGGGGCGGCGGCGTGCTGCTCGCGGCGCTTGGCGGAGCCCTGCTCGGCGGGCTGCTGCTCAACGTGATGCCGTGCGTGTTCCCGATCCTCAGCTTGAAGGCGCTCAGCCTCGCGCGCGCGGGCGGCACCGAGCGCGAAGCGCGGGGCGAGGCGCTGGCCTATGCCGCGGGGGTGATCGGCGTGTGCGCCGCGCTCGGCGGGATGCTGCTGGCGTTGCGCGCGGGCGGGAGCATGGCGGGCTGGGCGTTCCAGCTCCAGGATGCGCGCGTCATCGCCGGGCTGATGCTGCTGGTGCTGGCGATCGGGCTCAACCTCGCCGGACTGTTCGAGCTGCCCGTGATCGCGGCGGGCGGGCGGCTGGCGGGCGCGGGCGGGATCGGCGGCGCCTTCTGGACGGGCGCGCTCGCGGCGTTCGTGGCGACGCCGTGCGCGGGGCCGTTCCTCGGCACCGCGCTCGGCGCGGCATTGCTGCTCCCCGCGGCGAGCGCGATGGCGATCTTCATCGGGCTCGGGCTCGGCCTGGCCCTGCCCTTCCTCCTGCTCGGCTTCGTGCCCGCGTTGCGCGCGCGGCTGCCGCGCCCGGGCGCGTGGATGGACGGGTTACGCCGCATCCTGGCGGTGCCGATGCTGGTGACCGCGCTCGGGCTCGCCTGGGTGCTCGGGCGGCAGGCGGCGGCCGACGGGATGACGCTCGGCCTCGCCGCCGCGCTCGCGCTGGCGCTCGGCCTGTGGTGGACCGGACGGCGGCAGGCGGCGCTGCGGGCGGGCGCGTGGTGGCCCGCTCTGCCCGGCCTGCTCGCGGCGGCGGCCTTGATCGCGATCGTGCCGCGCGCCGCCGCGCCCGCCGCCGCCGCGCTCGCGACGGGTGAGGAGCCGTTCAGCGAGACGCGGCTGGCGGCGTTGCGCACGGCGGGACGGCCGGTGTTCCTCTATTTCACCGCCGATTGGTGCCTCACCTGCAAGGTCAACGAGAAGGTCGCGATCCAGCGCCAAGAGGTGGCGCGCGCGTTCGCACAGCATCGCGTCGCGGTGATGGTCGGCGACTGGACGCGCGGCGATCCGGCGATCACGCGCTTCCTGGGCGTCCATGGCCGCTCGGGGGTGCCGTTCTACCTGTTCTATCCGGGGGGCGGCGCGGCGCCGCGCGAAATGCCGCAGGTGCTCACGCCCTCGTTGCTCGCGGCACTCGCCTGAGGCGCGTCAGGCCGCGTCCCACAAGCCTTCGATCACGCCCGAGCGCGGATAGGCGACCAGCAGATCGGCGCCCTCATCGAGCGCGAGCGGCATGATGCCGTCGGCCAGCCACGCCTCGCCCGCCGCGAACTTGGCGTCGTCGATCGTGCCGCCGCCCGCGATCGGCACCAGCCACAGCGGCCGCCCGTCGCCCGTGAGCGTGCCGCTCCCCGGCTTGGTCCAGCGCTCGAGCACGAACTTGGGGCCGTCGGCGAGGATGGCGCGCCCATCGGCGATGGCATGTGCCTTGTACGGCGCCACATAAGGTACCGGATCGCTGGCCGCGATGCCGTCGTCGAGGTGCAGCTCGCGCTCGCTGCCATAATCGTACAGGCGGTAGGTCAGGTCGACATTCTGCTGCACCTCGATCACCGTCAGCCCCGGTCCGATCGCGTGGATCGTGCCCGCGGGGGTATAATAGCTGTCGTCCTTCCTGACCGTCTTCCAATCGAGCAATTGCTCGATCGAGCCGTCCTCGGCCGATTTGCGCAGGTGATCGCGCGACATCACCTGCAGCGTGCCGATCGCGATCGAGGCGCAGGGATCGGCATCGAGCACCACCCACGCCTCGTCCTTGCCTCTTGGATAGCCTTTCGCGCGCGCGGCTGCGTCGTCGGGATGGACCTGCACCGACAATTTGTCGCTGGTGAAGAGATACTTGATCAGCAGCTCGGGGCCGCCGTCGCCGCCGTCCTGCTGGCCCGGCACCT
>CAXUGZ010000134.1:0-5058 GCA_964250685.1 uncultured Sphingomonadaceae bacterium | reverse complement strand
GATCCCCTCGAACCGGCCGCACAGGATGGCGACGCCCGGGCCGGCGGCGAGCGCGCGCACGCGCGCCTGGTCGAGCGGGCGGCCGCGCGGGCTCATCGCCAGCAAAGGCATGCCCGGCCGCGCGACCTGGTCGATCGCGGCCGCGAGCACGTCGGCGCGCATCACCATCCCCGCGCCGCCGCCCGCGGGCGTATCGTCGACCGAGCGGTGGCGATCGGTGGCGAAGTCCCTGATCTGGACCGCGTCGAGCGACCAGAGCCCCTCCCCCAGCGCGCGCCCGGCGAGGCTGAAGCCGAGCGGGCCGGGGAACATCTCGGGATAGAGCGTCAGGACCGTCGCGGCGAAGCTCATGGCTCGACGCGGCGCGCGATCTGCTCGGCAAGCGCCGCCACCATCGCGCCGACGATCGGCATCGCGATCAGGAAGCGCCCCCACTGGCGCACGATCTCGCTTTCCCCCGTCGCGAGCAGCAGCGCCACCAGCGCCGCGGGCAACAGCAGCACGAGCAACGCCTCGGCCACGAGCAGCCCCCACCCCGCCAACCGCCGCCGCGCGCCGACCACGCCATAGGCGATCAGGACGAGATGCATCGTCAGGATCATCAGGAACAGCGTGCCGAGCGTCATGCGGGCGGCAGCGCCCAGTTTTCGATGGCGAGACCCGCTATGTCGGCAAAGTCGCGGTCGTTGTTGGTGACTAGCGTCAAGCCGAGCGCGAGCGCGTGCGCGGCGATCAGGCGATCGTAGCTGCCTCGTTTGAATGGCAGCATCGCATATTGCTTAGCCGCAAGTTCATCGAAGGGCAGAACAGGAATTTTCCGGCGGAATGTGTCCAATATCGAGAGCGGCGGCGCCTTCCCTTTCCAGCTTCCGAGCGCAACCTCCGCATAGGCGATCGCGGAGATTGCGATAGCGCCCTCGTCACAATTGAGCGCGTGCGCGACCACCTCATGATCCCCCGCAAGCAAGAGAATGCACGCATTCGCGTCGAGCAGATAACGCACCTACGGCTTTGCCTTCCAGCCCGGCCAATCGGGATCATCCCACACGCGCGGTGAATCGTCGAACTCCCGATCCTCGCGAGCGATGGGCTTGAGCCACGGTATCGCGCCTGCGATCCCGGTCAGATCGATCTTCCGTTTGGGAACGTCGACCGGTTCCACCCTGAAACCGCTCTGCTCCTCGCGGACGATGCGCATTTCGGTGCCCTCCGCAACGCCAAGCCCCTTTGGCAGCCTGAGCGCGACCGAGTTGCCCGACTTGAACACCTTGGCACGATATTCGTCGCTCATGGCCAACTCCAGTATATACTTCTCGTATATACTAGACGACAAACGCCGCGTCAATCACCACCCGCTCGCCATCCCATTCGGGTACTGCTTCCGGGCGCATCGGCACCATGAAGCGCCGGCCGTTGGGGCGCTCGATCTCGATCACATCGCCCGCGCCGAAATTTTCAATCGCCACCAGGGTGCCGAGCGCCGCCCCGTCGCTCGAGACGCAGGCGAGGCCGATCAGATCCTCGTGATAATATTCGCCCTCCGCCAGCGGCGGCAGCGCCGCGCGCGGGACGGTGAGCAGGGTGCCGCGCAGCGCCTCCGCCGCGCCGCGATCGGCGATCTCGGCGAAGCGCACCACCGCGCCGCCGGGGCCCGGGCGCAGCTTGGCGACCGTCAGCGTTCGATCCCCTGCGCCAAGCGTGCGGTACGGCGCCAGATCGGCGGTGAACAGCTTGAGCCGGACCTCGCCCGCCACGCCATGCGCGCCGATGACGGCGGCGAGCGTGATCGGGCGATCGCCCCCTGCCAATCGTCAGGCCCCGGCGTGCTCGGCGCCCTCGGCGGGCGTGGCTGCGTCGGCGCCCTCGGCGGGAGCCTCGGCCGAGACGTCCGCATCGGCCGCCGGCTCCTCGGCGGGGGGATCGGCCTCGGCCGCCTTGGCGGCACGCTCCTCGGCGCGTTCCTTGGCCTTGTCGCCCGGCACGCCCTTGTTCGGGTTGCTGCGCTGGGCGCGCTCCTTGACGCCGGCCGCGTCGAGGAAGCGCGCGACGCGATCGGTCGGCTGCGCGCCGACCGACAGCCAATGCCTGGCGCGCTCGGCGTCGAGCACGATGCGCTTGGCGTCGTCCTTGGCGAGCAGCGGATTGTAGGTGCCGATCTTCTCGATGAACGAGCCGTCGCGCGGGGAACGCGAATTGGCGACGACGATACGGTAATAAGGGCGCTTCTTGGCGCCGCCGCGCGCGAGGCGGATCGATACGGACATTATTAGGTCTTCCTTCTCGAGTGTCCGTCCCCAGCTTGCGCCGGGATGACGGGTGGTTACGTCAGCGCTTCTTCATGAAATTCTGGAAGCCGGGCGGGAGGCCGGGCTGGCCGCCGGGACCAGGCAGGCCGGGCATGCCCTGCGGCATCCCTGCGCCGCCCATCAGCGAGGCCAGGTCGCCCCCGCCGCCGCCGAACATCGCGCCCAATTTGGCGAGGCCGCCCATCTTCTTCATCTTCTTCATCACCGTCGCCATCTCCTGGTGCATCTTCAGGAGCTTGTTGACGTCCTGCACATTGGTGCCCGATCCCTTGGCGACGCGGATCTTGCGCTTGGCCTGGAGCAGTTCGGGGCGCGCGCGCTCCTTCGGCGTCATCGATCCGATGATCGCGTCCATCCGCACGAGCACCTTATCGTCTGCGGCGCCATTGGCCATCGCCTGCTTCACCTGCTTGATGCCCGGCAGCATCGCGGCGAGGCCCGACAGCCCGCCCATCCGCTTCATCTGGTCGATTTGCGCGCGCAAATCGTTGAGGTCGAACTTGCCCTCGCTCATGCGCTGGGCGAGCTGCTCCGCCTCCTCGACCTTGATCGTCTCGGCCGCGCGCTCGACCAGGCTGACGACGTCGCCCATGCCGAGGATACGCCCCGCCACGCGCTCGGGATGGAACCGCTCGAGCCCGTCGAGCTTCTCGCCCGTGCCCGCGAACTTGATCGGCTTGCCCGTGACCGCGCGCATCGACAACGCCGCACCGCCGCGCGCGTCGCCGTCCATGCGCGTCAGCACGACGCCGGTGAGCGGCACCTGCTCCGAAAAGTTGGTGGCGACGTTGACCGCGTCCTGCCCGGTGAGCGCATCCACCACGAGCAGGATCTCGTTCGGCCGCGCGATGTCCGCGACCGCCTTCATCTCGTCCATCAGCGCCTGATCGACGTGGAGCCGCCCCGCCGTGTCGAGCAGCAGCACGTCGAAGCCCTGGAGCTTCGCAGCCTGGAGCGCGCGGCGCGCGATCTCCACGGGCATCTGCCCGGCGACGATCGGCAGCGTCGCCACCTCGACCTGGGTGCCCAGCACCGCGAGCTGCTCCTGCGCGGCAGGGCGATTGACGTCGAGCGACGCCATCATCACCTTCCTGGCGCCGCGCTCGCGCAGCCGCTTGGCGATCTTGGCGGTGGTGGTGGTCTTGCCCGAACCCTGGAGGCCGACCATCATCACCACGGCGGGAGGCGTGACCTCGATCGCCAGCTCGGACGCGCCCTCCTCGCCGGCGCCGCCGAGCATCGCCACCAGCTCGTCATGGACGATCTTGACGACCTGCTGGCCGGGCGTGACCGAACGCAGCACGTCCTGCCCGATCGCCTTATCGGTGGCGGCGTCCACGAACCGCCGCACCACCGGCACTGCGACATCGGCCTCGAGCAGCGCGATCCGCACCTCGCGCATCGCCGCGCGCACGTCGGCCTCGGTCAGCGCGCCGCGACCGCGCAGGCGATCGAAGGCGGCGCCAAGCCGGGTGCTCAGAGTGTCGAACATGCGCGCTTCACCTCACGTCCCGATCCCGCCGCACGCGACCAACGCACGAAGCGCCGGCGGACGAAACCTCGTCGGCCGGCGGACGCCCGGGGGCGCTGCCTCATCGCGTTCGTTCGGGAACGGTCGGCGGAGCAGATAGCCTCGCGGGCGGCAAAACGCAAGGCGGCGGGGCGATGCGCACATCGCCCCGCCGATCGCGTCACACGAAGTCGCCGGTGCCGATCGAGCTGCCGGCGACATTGTGGAGATCGATCACGCTGTCCGCGATCTGGCCCCCGATGGTGCTGTAGAACAGCAGGGTGTCGCCGCCGACCTGCACCGCCGCGACCTCGCTGCCGCTGCTTTGGCCCGCAAGCAGCAGCTGCTGCTGCGTAGGTGAGCGCGTCGCGGCGCGGCTATCGCCCCTCGATCACCCGGTCGGGGACGAGATTGAAGCGATCGACCGGCACGAAGCCGGTGACGTAATTGGCGTAATACAGCCCGAACAGCACAGCCGCGACGATCGTCGTCCAGCCCGAGGTGCGCGCGAAGCTGAAGCGCGGCGGCGCGCTCTCCGCCTGGCCGGGGACAGGGCGGTCGTCGCCGTGGCGCGACTGGAGCCGGAAGGGCAGCACGAGGAAGAAGCTCAGCGCCCAGAACAGGCTGTAGATCGCGACGATCGAGGTGAGCTTCATGCGCGGGCGCTCACACCCGGATGATCGACACGTCCACCACCGGCTTCTTGCCGGTCCAGGCGAGCGCGCGGCGGCGGATGCCGAGGCGCACCGCCTCGCGCAAGCCCGCCTCGTCCTTGCGGCCGCGCCCGCCCAGCGCCTCGAGCGTGGCCTCGCTCGCATCGGCGAGGAAATCGGCGCGATCCTCCTCGACCGGCACGCCCTGCAGGCTGAACGCGGGTTCGCCGCGCAGCCGCCCCTGCGCGTCGAGCGCGACCGCGACCGCGATCACGCCGTTCGCCGCGATCCGCCGCCGCTCGTTGATGGTGGTGCCGTCCGCCGGCAGGATCACGTCCCCATCGAGCACCAGCCGCCCGGCGCGCTCGTGGCCGAGCTTGGCGGGACCGTTCGGCGCCAGGCGGATCAGCTCGCCATTGCCCTGCACCACGCCCCTGGGCACGCCGAGCCCCGCGGCGAAGCGGCATTGCTCGGCCAGATGGCGCGTCTCGCCGTGCACGGGCAGGATGATCTCGGGCCGGATCCACTTGTACATGAGCTCGAGCTCGGGCCGGCCGGGATGGCCCGAGACGTGGATGTGCGCCTGACG
>CAXUGZ010000133.1:0-5117 GCA_964250685.1 uncultured Sphingomonadaceae bacterium | reverse complement strand
GGCGTGGCTGGCGGGGCGGCGCACGATCGTGATGTGCCAGAATTCGGGCCTGGGAAACGCGGTCAACCCGCTTACCTCGCTCAACGCCCCGTTCCGCATCCCGACGTTGTTCGTCACCACCTGGCGCGGCCGGCCGGGCGAGCCCGACGAGCCGCAACACGAGTTGATGGGGCGGATAACGCACGACCTGCTCGCGCTGATCGAGGTGACGCCGCAGCCCTTCCCCGCCGATCCGTCGCTGCTGGAGCGCGCCTTCGCCGATGCGGCGGCGGCGATGGAGGCGACCGGGCTGCCCGTCGGCTGGGTGATGGCGAAGGGCGACGTCGCCGACAGCCCACTCCTCGCCGCGCCGCTGGCGCCCCCGCGCCCCGGCACGCGCGACCGGCTGGAGCAAGGGGGCGCCCGCCCCGCCCGCGCGGAGGCGCTGGCGGCGTTCCTGGACGTGGCGGGCGACGACGACGCGGTGATCGCCACCACGGGCAAATGCGGGCGCGAGCTGTTCACCCTCGCCGACCGCGCGCAGCATCTCTATCAGGTGGGATCGATGGGCGGCGCCTCGGGCATGGCGCTCGGCGTCGCGCTCAACACGCCGAAGCGCGTGTTCGTGCTCGACGGTGACGGCGCCGCCTTGATGAAGCTCGGCAGCTTCGGCACCATCGGCGCCTATGCGCCCGCCGGGCTGGTCCATATCCTGCTCGACAACGGGGTCCACGATTCGACCGGCGGGCAGGCGACGGTGAGCGCCGGAGTCGACTTCGCCGGGGTCGCGATCGCGTGCGGCTATCGTTACGCCGCGTCGTGCGACAGCCTCGACGGCTTCCGCGCGGCGCTGGCGGCGGCGCGCGCGGGGCCCGCGCTGATCCACCTGCGCATCGCGCCGGGATCGATGGCGACGCTCGGCCGCCCCACGATCAAGCCCGCCGACGTGGCGCGGCGCTTCCGCGATTTCCTCGCCGCATGAAGCAGCGCCTGTTCACGCCGGGGCCGCTCACGACCGACATCCGCGTGCGCCGCGCGATGCTGGCGGATTGGGGTTCGCGCGACGCGCGCTTCATCGCGCTGACCGCACGCATCCGCGCGGGGCTGCTCGCGGTCGCGAACGGCGCCGGAAGCCACACCGCGATCCCGATCCAGGGCAGCGGCACGTTCGTGCTCGAAGCGGCGGTGGCGACCTTGGTCGGGCCCGAACACAAGCTGCTCGTGCTGGTCAACGGCGCCTATGGCGCGCGCATGGCGGCGATCGCGACGCGCATGGGCCGCGCCGTGGCGACGCTCGACTGGCCGGAGGATGCGGCGATCGATCTGGCGCGCACCGCCGCCGCGCTCGCCGCCGATTCGGCGATCACGCACGTGGCGGTGGTGCATTGCGAGACCACCACCGGGATCGTCAACCCGATCGAGCCGATCGCGGCGGCGGTCCGCGCGGCGGGGCGCGTGCTGATCGTCGATGCGATGGCGGGCTTCGGCGCGCTCCCGATCGATCTCGCCGCGACGCCGATCGGAGCGGTGCTCGCGTCGAGCAACAAATGCCTCGAGGGGCCGCCGGGGATCGCCTTCGCTCTGGTCGAGACGGGGTTGATCGCCGAGGCGGCGCAGCGCAGCCCCTCGCTGTCGCTCGATCTGCACGATCAGTGGCGCGGGTTCGAGAGCAACGGCCAGTGGCGCTTCACCCCCCCGGTGCAGGTCGCCGCCGGGCTGGCCGAGGCGCTGCGCCTGCTCGACGAGGAGGGCGGCCCGCCCGCGCGGCTCGCGCGCTATGGCCGGCGCTTCGGGCTCGTGCGTGATGGCCTCGAACGGCTCGGCCACCGGCTCTACCTCGCCGATGCGGTGCAAGGTCCGATCATCGCCACCTTCCGCCCCGCACCCGACCGGCCGTTCGATTTCGCGGCATTGTATGCGCGCCTCGCCGACCAGGGCCTGCTGATCTATCCGGGCAAGCTGACCGCCGGCCCGAGCTTTCGCATCGGCTGCATCGGCGCGCTTGAGGATGCCGACTTCGCGGAGCTGGTCGCGGCGTTCGCGGACGCCGAAAACACCGATCCTGACGCACCGGCAGGAGGCGATCCGGCATCTGCACCGGCAGTCGAGACCAGGCCGCGTCTCGATGACGGGCGCAAGAGGTGGGCGCTCGTGGAGGTGGACGACAGGTCGGGCCTCCCTTTTGAAGATGGGTACAATCCCGGGGAGGAGCGGGACGAGCATGGGCGCTGGACGGGTGGAGCTGCACACCAGTTCATTCGACACGCGGCGGCAGGCAAGGCGGTTCAACGAGCCCACGTGCTTGGCGAAGTCGGTCCGGGTTTGGCGGGTCACCTCGGTCATCTCGGTCATGACGGCGCGGGCAAGACCATTACCCTTGAGCATGATCGGGCGAGGCACATTCTGGCCCATCATGGCAGGATGTCCGAGCTGCTACGCGGCCAGCGACCGGTAACGCATGGTGATCTGGCCGCAGCTCACGATCTTCTCAACGGCGCGACATCTACGCAAAAGGGGAGTCCTTCCACGGGAAGGCAGGGCCATCCGAGGTTCGAAGCAATTTCAATGCGCGGTGGCGTTACATACACGATCGTCGGTGAGGTGCGAAAACGCACCGTCACGGTGATCAACATGTGGAAGAAAGGACTGCGTGCTGGATGAAACGAGCCCCCAGCCAACGTCCGAAACGACCGCAGCGTGCCGCAATAATACGCCAGCGCGCGATCGGTTGCAACGGGGGGTGATCATCCTGAGCTCGGTCAGCCGGCGCGGCACCATCACCACGCGACAGGCGGATAGGGCGGTCGGTGCGTCTTCGCGCTGAGCCATATACCGAGGCCGGGCGTGCCCGCCGGGGCCTGATGCTCGCGCGCGGCCTGTCGGGGCTGGTGTCCCTCGCGTGCCGCCGGCCGTGGCGGACGATCCTCGCCGCTCTCCTGCTCGCGGCGCTGGCGCTCGCTTACGTGCGGGCGACGATCGCGATGAGCAGCGACACCGCCGAGCTGATCTCCGCCAGCGTGCCGTGGCGCGCGGCCGAGCGGCGGATGGACGCGGCGTTCCCGGCGAACGGCGACACGATCCTGGTGGTGATCGACGGCGCCACGCCCGAACTCGCCGAGCGCGCGGCGGCGGCGCTGAGCACGCGGCTGGCGGCGGATCGCGCCGAGGTACGCGGCGTGAGCCGCCCGGATGGGGGCGCCTTCTTCGCGCGCGAGGGCCTGCTGTTCGGATCGCGCGCCGACGTCGCCGCGACCACCGCACGCATGATCGAGGCGCAACCCCTGCTCGGGCCGCTCGCCGCCGATCCCAGCCTGCGCGGCATCGCGGGCGCGCTCGGCACGATGCTGGCGGGCGTCGCGCGGGGCGATGCGGCGCTCGGCCGCATCAATCCGGCGATGCGGCGTCTGGCCGACGCGCTGGAGACGCAGGCGGCGGGCAAGCCCGCGTTCTTTTCGTGGCAGGCGCTGCTCGGCAGCGGCACGGGCGCGCTGGCGGCGCCGACGCGCCGGCTGGTGCTGGTGCGGCCGATACTCGATTACGGATCGCTGATGCCGGGCGCCGACGCGAGCGACGCGATCCGGAGCGCCGCGCGCGCGCTGGGGCTCGATCCCGCGCATGGCGTGCGCGTGCGGCTCACCGGATCGGTGCCGCTGTCGGACGAGGAGTTCGCGTCGCTTGCCGATCGCTGGTGGCTCGTCGCGGGCGCGATGCTCGCGGCGATCCTCGCCACCCTGTGGCTGGCGACGCGCTCGCTGCGCATCACCGGGGCGATCCTGGCGACGACGATCGCGGGGCTGCTGGCGACGACCGCTTTGGGTCTCGCGGCGGTCGGGCGGCTCAACCTGATCTCGGTGGCGTTCATCCCTTTGTTCGTCGGGCTGGGGGTGGATTTCGGCATCCAGCTCGCGGTGCGCTTCCAGGCGGAGCGCCATCGCGGGGCCGACCAGCCCGAGGCGATGCGCGCGGCGGCGGCCGCGATGGCGCCGTCGCTGCTGCTCGCGGCGGGCGCGGTGTGCCTCGGCTTCCTCGCCTTTTTGCCCACCGCCTATCGCGGCATCGCCGAACTGGGCGTGATCGCGAGCATGGGAATGGTGGTGGCGCTGATCGCCAGCGTCACGTTGCTTCCCGCCTTGCTCGTCGTGCTGCGGCCGGGACGACCGCGCGCCGAAATCGGCAACGCGGCGATGGCGCCGGTCGACGCCTTCCTGCTCGGCCGGCGACGGCTGGTGCTGGCGCTGTTCGGCGCCTCGCTGGCGGTGAGCGTGGCGCTGCTTCCGTTCGTCCGCTTCGACTTCAATCCGCTCCACCTGCGCGCCGTCAGCGGCGAGGCGATGGCGACTCTCGCCGATCTGATGCGCGATCCCCATCGCAACCCCAACACGATCGATGTCCTCGCGCGCGACCTGGCCGCGGCGCGGCGGCTGAGCGCGCGGCTGAACGCGCTGCCCGAGGTCGGGCGGGTTCTCACGGTCGAGAGCTTCGTGCCCGCGGACCAGCCGTCCAAGCTGGCGGCGATCGCCGACGCCGCCGCCCTGCTCGATCTGTCGCTCGATCCGATCGCGCCGCTCGCGCCGCCGCGCGACGCGGACGATGCCGTGGCGCTCGCACATACCGCCGCCGCGCTGCGCGCCGCGGCGCATGGGGAAGGACGCGCGGCCACCGACGCGCTCAGGCTCGCGGCGCAATTCGATCGGCTGGCGCACGCCGCGCCCGCCGAGCGCGCGCGCGCCACCGCGATGCTGGTGCCCCCGCTCACGGTGATGCTCGGCCAGTTGCGCGACTCGCTTCAGGCCGCGCCGGTCACGCTCGCCACGCTCCCGCGCGAGATCCGCGACGAGTGGATGACGCGCGACGGCCGCGCGCGCGTCCAGGTCGTCCCGAAGGCGGCCTATGGCGACAATGCCGGTCTCGCGCGCTTCACGCGCGCGGTGCTCGCGATCGCGCCCGACGCGAGCGGCGTGGCGGTGTCCACGCAAGGTGCCGCGCGCACCATCGCGGGCGCGTTCATCGAGGCGGGGGTGCTCGCGCTCGCGGTGGTCAGCCTGCTGCTGTTCGCCGCGCTGCGCGACGTGCGCGAGGTGCTGTTCACGCTCGCGCCGGTGGTGCTGTCGGGCTTCCTCACGCTCGGCACCTGCGTC
>CAXUGZ010000132.1:0-5135 GCA_964250685.1 uncultured Sphingomonadaceae bacterium | reverse complement strand
GGCCCGGGTCCGAGGATCCCTTCGCGGAAGGCGACCGACGAAATGTGCCCCTCGCCCACCGCGCGCAGCGACATGGCGATGCGCAGCGCGCCATCGGAAAGCCCGGTCTGGTCCGGGTGCGGAGTCACGCTCGGGTTCATCAGCGCGGCGGCGGCATAGCTGTATTCGTGGCAGAAATACGCGCCGATGAGCTGCTTCTTGATCTCCGAGATGACGTCGCTGTCGAGGCTCAGCGCGGTCTCGATCTGCGTATAGCGCGACATGAACACCGCGCGCGTCTGCCAGTGGCGCGCCTCGAAATCGCGCAGCACCAGCTCGAGCTCGACCTCCGCCATCGGCTCGTCGAGCGCGAGTACGCTGTCGGCGATGCGCCGCACGCGTCCGGGCCGGCCCGGCGCGACCCCCGCCTCGATCGGGATATGGAACGGGCGGACCACCACCCGCGCGGGATCGGCCTGCAGCCGCAGCGGGGAATGAATGACGTCGAGCAAGCACAATCCCCGGCATTTGGCTGGGAGCGGCAATCATTGCCCCCCCGACACCGGCTTTTCTATTCAGGCTTTTCGGCGCGCGATATAGCCCAAATTACAAGGGCCGGCGCCCCGCGGACGCTCTGGCACGAACGCGCTTACGGCGGCGTTAACGGCGTCAGGCGAGCGCCGTGGGCCGCTTGACGCCCGTGCGCGGCGTCTGCTCGCCCGCCGCCGTGGCCGCACGCGCCATCGCGGTGCAGGCGAACTGATAGGCCAGGATCGATTCGGCGCCCTGATTGAGGTTGACGCGATCGCTCATCAGCCCGTCGAAGCAGCCGCCATCGCCCTGGGTCGCGATCGGCAGGTCGAGATCGTTCTCGCCGAGATACCATCCGTAGGCGCGCCACGCGCTCTCCAGCCAGCGCGGATCGCCGGTCGCCTGATGCGCGAGCAGCGTCGCGTCGACCGTCGCCCATGCCTCGAGCGGCTGCTGGTCGAACGGCAGCGGCTTGGCATAAGCGCGGCCGAAGCTGTCGGTGCCGACCGCGCGGAAGCGGCCGTCGCGGCTCGTCTGGATCGCGTCGAGCCAGTCGAGCGCCGCCAGCGCCTCGGCGGTCATGTCCGCGTCGCCCGCGCGCACGCCCGCGCGCAGCAGCGCCTCGGGCAGGCGCGCATTGTCATAGGCGAGCACCGCTTCGAACCAGGTCCATCCATCGCGCCGCTCGCCGCGAAGCTGCGCCAGCAGCCGCGCGCCGAACTCGCGCACCAGCGCGCCGGCGATGGGATGCTCGGGATGCGCGCGCAGCACCGCGTCGGCACCGAGCAGCGCGAACGCCCAGGTGCGCGGGCTGTTCAGCTCGAGCGAATGCGGCGCCACCTGATCGAACAGGTGCAATGCCCAGCGGCGCATGTTCTGCCCGCGCGCCTCGCCCACCGTGACCCCGATCGCCCATAGCGACCGCCCGAAGCTGTCTTCCGACCCCTCCGCCTCGAGCCACGACCGATCGAAGCCCATGAAGTTGCGGAAGCGCCCGCGCGCGCCGTTCCAGGCGTGCTGGACGAACGAGGCGTAGGTGGTGGCGAGCTGGTCCGCACGCGCGGCGCCGGGGCCGTCGATGCGGTGCATCAGCATCAGCGCGCGGCAATTGTCGTCGACGCAATAGCCGTGGTTGCGATCGGGGATCGTGTAGATCGAATGCTGGATCATGCCGCAATTGTCGGTCATGCGCTCGATCGCCTCGAGCCGCAGCTCGACCGCCGCGCGCACGATCGCGCGATTGGCGCTGGGGAGACGCACCGGGCGCCGCCGCGCCGCCTCCTCGCAGATGCGGACATAGGATTCGGCGAGCCGCTGCCACACCATCGACCGGCCGACGCCGTAGGCGCGCTCGCCGATCTCGGCGCGGCGATCGGGATCGTCGAGCAGGGTGATGATCTCTTCGGCGAAGCGGCGGCTGTCGCCGAACGGCACCAGCACGCCCAGCCCGCCCGCGAGCAATTCGGTAGCATGCCAATAGGGCGTCGACACCACCGGCTTGCCGAGCGCGACCGCGTAGGAGAGCGTCCCGCTCGTGATCTGCGCCTCGGTCAGGTAGGGCGTGACGTAGATGTCGGCCGCCTGGATGTAATCCAATAGCCGGTCCTGGCTCAGGAAGCCGTCGATGAACTCGATCGATCCGGCGACGCCAAGCTCGGCCGCCAGCGCCTTGAGGCTGTCACGATAGGCCTCGCCCTCACGTGCGACCAGGTGTGGGTGCGTCGCGCCGAGCACGACGTACAGCGTCTCGGGATGCGCCGCGACGATCGCGGGCATCGCACGGATCAGCGTCTCGATCCCCTTGTTCGGCGAGAGCAGTCCGAAGGTGAGCAGCACGCTGCGATCCTCGAAGCCGAAGCGCGGCTTGACCGCGCGGGACGGGATCAGCGCGCGATCGGGCACGCCATGCGGCACTACCGCGACCCGGTTATAGGGGACGCCATGGACGCGGCAGAGGATCTCGCGGCCCTTGTCGGCCATCACGATAAGCGTCGCGGCGCGGCGCGCCAGCGCCTCGATCGCGGCGCGCTGATCGGCGCTCGGCTGCTCGAGCACGGTGTGCAGCGTCGCGACCACCGGCGCCTCGACCCGATCGAGCAGCTTGAGCAGGTGGGCGCCGGCGGGGCCGCCGAAGATGCCGTATTCGTGCTGCACCAGCACCACGTCGGCGCCGCTGTCGTTGATCCGCTGCGCCGCCATGCGATAGTCGGCGATCTCCTCCTGCGCGATCGCACAGACGACCTCGGCGCCATATTCATGGCCGCTGCCGGGGTCGTTCATCGCATACAGGTCGAGCGCAATTTCGGGAAAAGCCGCATGGATCGCGGCGCGGACGTCACGCGTGAAGGTAGCGATGCCGCACAGGCGCGGCGGACTGTTGCCGATCAGCGCGATCCGTCTGATGCTGCCAGCCCCGAGCGTGTCCGCCATACGCGATCCCCGTTTTGCCGCCCGGCTGCCGACCCAGAACAGGTGCTGCCATGACGGATTGAGAGTGATGATGGATTAATGCCCCACCCGGCCGAAAGTTGCACAGCTTATGGTGCAATGCAACATCCTGCGACCAGCCGTGGGCGCGGTGCGATAAATTTCGCGTTGACGGCATTGCGCCGAACGCTAATGGAGGCCGCTGGGACGGCATCGGGCCGGCCCCGTAATGTTTATGGAGCTGCTCGGATGAAGAAGGTTGTCTTTGTTCTCGCTGCTGCCGGCCTGATGTCCTTGGCCGCTTGCAGCAAGCAAACGCCGGCGGAAAACGCGACCGACGCGACCGCCAACGCGCTGGATAACGCGGGCGAAAATCTCGAGGATATGGCGGACAACACGTCCAACGACACCGCTTCCGCCTCGCTCGACAATGCCGCCGACAACATGCATGCCGCCGCCGATAACGTCGAGGCGAACAAGCAGTAATCACTTCCGCTCCTGCGGGAGCGGACCGAACAGCGAGCGGGCGCCCGGCATATCGGGCGCCCGTTTTGCTGTGGCGCGCGCATCGCTGTTCCCGCATCGCGTAACCCGCTATCGGCGCCGCCATGTCCAATTCGCTGATCCTGTTCAACAGCCTGACGCGCGCGCTCGAGCGGTTCGTCCCCGCCGATCCGGGCATGGCGCGCGTCTATAGCTGCGGGCCGACGGTGTATGATTACGCCCACCTCGGCAACCTGCGCGCCTATGTCTTCACCGATACGCTGCGCCGCGCGCTCGAACTCGCCGGGCTCCAGGTCACGCACGTCATCAACATCACCGATGTCGGCCACCTGACCTCCGACGCGGACGCGGGCGCGGACAAGATGGAGCTTGCCGCGGCCGGGCTCGGCCGGGACATATGGGAGGTGGCGGCCTTCTACACCGCCGCGTTCAAGGCCAACCTCGCCGATCTAAACGTGCGCGCGCCGACGCGCTGGTCGGTGGCGACCGATCACATCGACGAGATGATCGCGTTCGCCACCCGCATCGCGCCCGGCCATTGCTACGAGATCGAGAGCGGGCTCTATTTCGACGTCACCACCGTCCCCGATTACGGCCGGCTGGCGCGCGCCGGCGCCGACGAGGGCGAGAGCCGCATCGATCCCGTATCGGGCAAGCGCCACCCGCAGGATTTCGCCATCTGGCGCCGCTCGCCCCCGGGCGAGACGCGCCAGATGGAATGGGATTCGCCGTGGGGACGCGGCGCGCCGGGCTGGCACCTCGAATGCTCGGTGATGAGCCTCAAATACCTTGGACCCGCGCCGTTCGACATCCACACCGGCGGGATCGACCATCGCGAGATCCACCACCCCAACGAGATCGCGCAGAACCAGGCATTTGGCGATTGCGCGGCTACCGGCGCGACGGTGTGGATGCACAACAACTTCCTCGTGGCCAGAGACGCCGGCGCTACCGGCAAGATGTCGAAATCAACCGGCGACGCGCTGACCTTGCAGGGTGTGATCGACCGCGGCATCCACCCCCTCGCCTACCGCCTGATGTGCCTGCAGGCGCATTACCGGTCGGAGATGGAGTTCGGCTGGGACGGGCTGGCCGCCGCGTTCGTGCGGCTCAAGCGCCTCGCCTATGCCATCGCCGCGTTGCGCGAGCGCGCCGCCGAGAGATCGGGCAAGCCCGGCGCCGGCGTGGCGTCCTATGTCGAGCGGCTGGAGGAGGCATTGTGCGACGACCTGGCGACGCCGCGCGCGCTGCCGCTGCTCGACGAGCTGCTCGCCGACCGCAAGGTGGCGCCGGCCGATCGCCTGGCCGCGCTGGGCGAGTTCGACGCGGTGCTGGGGCTGGGGCTGGCCGAGCTGCGCCGTGACGAGCTGCGCCTGCGCCCCGCCGCCGCGCGGATCGACGAAGCGACGGTCGACGCGCGCCTGGCGGAGCGGCGCGCGGCGCGCGCGGCGAGGTGATGGACGGCGACCCACTCGGCTGGGACTGGCGGCTGTAGAGTCTGTCCGGAAACGCACTGGGCGCGTTTCGCGGTGCCGGCCCGCTCCCCCTCCCGGCCACCCACAGAGTACACTGAATGGGCGGTCGGGAGGGGGGAGCGGGCCGGCACCGCCGCAAAACTCGCTCTTCCGCGCGTTTCAAAACGGACTCAGAGCGGCTGATCCCTGCTCGCCAGGATCGCGGGCGCGTCGTCGGGC
>CAXUGZ010000131.1:0-5137 GCA_964250685.1 uncultured Sphingomonadaceae bacterium | reverse complement strand
ATGATCGCGTCCTATGTCGGCGAGAACAAGCTGTTCGAGCAGCAGTATCTGTCCGGCGAGCTGGAGCTGGAGCTGACCCCGCAGGGCACGCTTGCCGAGCGTATCCGGGCGGGCGGTGCGGGCATCCCGGCCTTCTACACCAGGACCGGCGTCGGCACGCTGGTGGCCGAAGGCAAGCCGGTGGAGACGTTCGACGGCGAGGAATATGTGCGCGAGACGTGGCTGCGCGCGGACCTCGCGATCGTCAAGGCGTGGCGCGCCGATTCGGTGGGCAACCTCATGTTCCGCAAGACCGCGCGCAACTTCAATCCGGTGATGGCCACCGCCGCGAAGGTGACCGTCGTGGAGGTCGAGGAGATCGTGCCCACCGGCACGCTCGATCCCGACTGCATCCATACGCCGGGCATCTATGTCGACCGGATCGTGGCGAGCACGATCAACGAGAAGCGCGTCGAGCAGCGCACCGTCCGCCAGCGCGAAGCGGCCTGAGCGAACGGCAAGCAGCGCGGTTCAACCTGCCCGAAATACGCTCCGGATCGCCCGGGCGATCCGCCCGAGCGACAGTCGCTGGTGCCGGCCTTCACCATGATCGTGGCGTTGCGGACGCGATTTCGCACCGGGTAGCGCCGCGCCTCCCGCCGCGGGGTCGATGCGGCATCGGGGTGTCACGAGGTTGCGGAACGCGTCGATGTCATGGTCGCTCTCGGTCAGCAGCGCCTCGGCCATGGTGTAGCCGAGCGCGCGGTAGCTCTCCCACTGGGCTTCGTCGAAGAACTGGTCGCCGGTGGGCTGCTGCGGGAACGGCGGGTTGCGCAAGCCATAGGTGGCGACGTCGGGCGGCAACCCCTCGAACAGCCGCGGCTTGATCCAGACGATCCGCCCGCGATAGATCCGCTCGAGGTAATTGTCCTCGCGCGGCGCGTCCCGGCGGACCTCGTACACGTCGAGCAGCAGTGCGAACGCGCCGCCGCCGGGCGTACGCGCGACGTGACGCCAGTCCGCCTCGCCGCCGTTGAAGAAGCGCCGCGCGCCCATGTCGCCGAAGATGTCGCGCACGGTCCGCGCCTCCGCGACCACCACCGCGAGGCCGAGATCGATGCGCGCCTTGCGCGCGAGGTTCTCGAGATCCTCGAACACCAGATCGGGATCGGCGCCGTTGTCGCACGTCACGATCACGGGAGTGTGGCGGCGCAGCAGCTCGTAGGTGCCGCTATTCTCGAAATGCCCGCCGTCGGACAGGTAGACGCGGCGGTTCTCGCGCGTGTAGCTCGCGACCATCTCGTTCCAGAGGTAGAAATAGGTGCGCAGCGGCCGCGTGGTGCCGACCCACAGGCGCCACCACCCGCTCTTCGCCATCTGGCGGACCTCGGGCAGCAGATCGTTGACCCCCCACCAATAGCCGAGACGCACATTGGCGAAGCTGAACGCCAACGCGCCGCCCAACGTCGTGCGTGCGCCCATGCCCGACGACGCCGCGGCGCCCGAAATCGCGCAGAGCTGGCCCACGCTGAGCGATTCGACCCCGGCGTGCTTGAGCGCCTTCCACGGATAGAAACCGTCCTCCCCCAGCGTCTTCGCCCGCGCGCCGTCGACCACCACCCCATCGGGGCCGAACACGATCGGCACGCCCTTGCGATCGCGATCGATGATCTGCGATCGCGTGCGGCTGCGCGTCTCGTTGAGCGTGACGTTGATGAGGTGGATGGGGGCCGCGCTCGCGACATCCTGATAGCAGGAGATGTCGATATAGTCCTTGGGATGGTTCTCGGTGATGGGGGGTCCGCCGGGGTCGACCGCCAGCCGCAGGCGCGCGATGTTCGACGCGCCGAGGAAGGCGCGCGTGAGCCGGCCCGCATAGAGGCTGTGCAGCGACGACATGTTGATGAACGCGGTGACCGAACCCGTGATCGCGCACAGCACCAGGATCACGCCGCCGATCGGAAGCAAGGTCCCAAATGCGGGATACGCCACCGCGCCGTCGACCCACGCGCCGTGCGGCCACGCGATCGACTGCACCATCGCATCGGCCAGCACCGCCACCGATCCGAACAGGAGGGCGCCGGCGACGAGCGCGATCGTCCACACGTGCTGTCCGAAGAACCGGGCGAGCTTGCCGCCGCCGAGCCATTGCGGCACCTTGCCGATCAGCCACGGGATGGCGGGGACCGCTATGCCCGCGATGCCGGTCAGCGGATTGAGCCGCACCAAGTCACGCCCGGGCCCGCTGAGCGCCAGTGCCACGGTATCGACGACGGCGACGGCCAGCGCGACCAGGGTCCATCGGCTGAACCAGGCGCCGAGCTTGGTCAGGCGGCGGCGCAGCTCGTTGGTGAAGTCGTCGCCCGATTCGCCCAGTGCGGTCCACAGCGCCACGGGCAGCGCCAGCACCAGCGCGACGATGGCGAGCGCGACGCCGAACGCGAGCAGGCACCACGGCCAGCGCACCGACCAGAAACGCACCGGCTCCAGGCTCACCCAGGGTGCGGCCCAGACGCCCTCCCACACGAGCAACGCGGCGGCGGCCGCCGCGAGCAGGAGCAGCAGCACCCATTGGCGCCCGAATCTGCGCTTGGGCGAGATCCGCTTGGCGGCGCCGGGCGCATCGCTGTTCCACGGATCGCCGATCCTGAGCGCGACCGTCAGCCAATAAGCCAGCCCCGCGGCGAGCACGACGAAGGCAAGCGTGGGGATCAGGATGACGACCGGGCTGAGCAGCAGGCCGTTGCCGGCCAGGGGGAGCGGTCTTGCGCCTCCCGGAATTGCGGGCATCGCTCCGCCCGCAACATGCAGATGCGCGGCCAGGCCCGGGAAGGCGGAGAAGGCGAGCCAGTCGACCCCGAACAGCAGAAACGCGAGCAGCGTCGCCCCGATCGCGAACGTGTACAGCAAGGCCACCCAGTTGCGCACCAGATAGGAAATCGCGAAGCCGTAGTCGGTCGGCCCGTTGGGGGCGAGATAGCGGCCATGCTCGCGCAGCCACCAGATCGGGTTGCGGATCTTGCTCGTCTGGTCGTCCTCGGCGGCGAAGGGATCGCGGATGATCTCCTGGCGCGCGTCGAGGCTCAGCACCTCCTCCACGAAGCGCTGCACGCGCTTGGGATGGAGCGTCGGCAGCGCGGTGCCGGTGCCGGCGATGCCGCGATGGTCGTCCGGCACGAACAGGCTGCGCAGGAACGACCCGAAATAGCCGCCGCCCGACACGGTCGAGAGATAATCGAAGTCGAGCAGGCGCTTGTGCCGCGCGAGCGCCTGCACGAAGCCGAGCGACAGCGTCGCGCTGCGGATGCCGCCGCCCGACAGCGCCAGCCCCATCGATCCGGGCGGAATGCGTTGCGCGTCGAAATCGAGGTTGAGCTTCGCCAGCGCCTCGCGTCGCGCGGCGGCGAGCGGATCGGGCGCCGCGTTCCAGCCGTCCGCATCGTTCGCCCCGTCGCCCATGATCGCCTCCGCTCGGGCGCGATGCCGCCGCTCGTCCCCGCCCGCCTTTCAATCGGCGCTGCGGCTTCCTAAATCCAGCGGATCATGACCGCATTCTCGATCCTCGACCTCGTCCGCATCCGGCAGGGGAGCGATGCCCGTGGCGCGCTCGATGCCGCGCGCGATCTCGCCGCTCATGCCGAGGCGCTCGGCTATACCCGTTTCTGGGTGGCCGAGCATCACAACATGCCCGGCATCGCATCCGCCGCGACCGCGGTGGCGATCGGGCATATCGCGGCGGGCTCGCGCCATATCCGCGTTGGGGCGGGCGGGATCATGCTGCCCAACCATGCGCCGCTCGTGATCGCGGAGCAGTTCGGCACGCTGGCGACCTTGTTTCCGGGCCGGATCGATTTGGGCCTCGGGCGCGCGCCCGGCACCGACCAGCTCACCTCGCGCGCGCTGCGCCGCGACCCGATGAGCGCCGACAGCTTCCCGCAGGACGTGCTGGAGCTTCAGGCGCTGCTCGCGCCCGCGCGCGAGGGCCAGCGTATCCGCGCGGTGCCGGGCACGGGCACCGAGGTGCCGTTGTGGATCCTCGGATCGAGCCTGTTCGGCGCGCAGCTCGCGGCGCAGCTCGGCCTGCCCTACGCCTTCGCCTCGCACTTCGCGCCGCAGGCGCTGCTTGCGGCACTGCGCATCTATCGCGAGCGCTTCCAGCCGTCGGCGCAGCTGGCGCGGCCGCACGCCATGATCGGCGTCAACATCGTCGCCGCCGATACCGACGCCGAGGCGCGCCGGCTCGCGACGACGCAGCAGATGTCGGTCGCGGACCTGTTCCGCGGCACGCGCGGGCTGAGCAAGCCGCCGATCGACGATATCGACGATTACTGGACGCCCGCCGAACGCGCGCAGGCGCAGGGCTTCCTCGCGCGCGCGATCGTCGGCTCCGCCGCCCGGGTGGCGGACGGCGTCGCGGCGCTGCTCGCCGAGACCGGGGCGGACGAGCTGATGATCGTCTCGGACGTGTTCGATCATCCGACGCGGCTGCGCTCCTACGCGACGATCGCCGAGGCGATCGGCGCGCCGCCGCTGCGCGAGGCCGCGGAGTAGCGACGATCGGCGAGCCCCGCTTGCAGGGCTGTCATGCAAGGATGTCATGCAGGACCGTTCGCGCGCGTCCCCCGGAGAAATGGCGATGGCTGAAGACCCCCGTATCACGCGCCTTTCGACGATGCTCCGGCCCGATCCGGCGCGCACGGTGATCCGGCCCTTCGTCCCCGAGGACGTGCCCGCTTATGCCCACAAGGAGCGCTCGCGCGCGCAGCGCATCGCCGATCGCGTCCTCGCCCTCGATCAGGCGAGCCTGACCGAGGAGCTCGCGCGGGTCAGCGATTCGCTCGACGAGCGGCACCGCGATGTCGACCAGCTCCTCACCCGCCGCTTCGAGGAG
The DNA here is from genome assembly GCA_964250685.1 of uncultured Sphingomonadaceae bacterium. GTDB lineage: Bacteria > Pseudomonadota > Alphaproteobacteria > Sphingomonadales > Sphingomonadaceae > Sphingomonas_I. Next base: position 267 of record CAXUGZ010000131.1, on the reverse strand, counting down.
GTGAACGGCGTGCTCACCGGCTGCTCGACGGTCGCGGCCGATCGGGCGAGGTTGATCGGCGCCTATTTCTGCGAGGAATATTCGTTCGAGGCGGCGGCCTTGTTCAACCCGAGCATCGTCCTCCATCCCGACCAGTCGGGCATGGGCGCGGGGACGATCCGCTTCGTGCTCTCGCTTCGCGGCGTGGGCGAGGGGCATCTCTCCTCGGTCACCTTCCGGACCGGCACCTGGCGCCCGGGCGGCGAGATCGTCGTCGACCCCGCCAGC
>CAXUGZ010000130.1:0-5139 GCA_964250685.1 uncultured Sphingomonadaceae bacterium | reverse complement strand
TGGTGCAGCCAGCCATGCCATTCGGGGGGCACGCGGCTCGCGTCGTTGGCGCCCTGGTAGATCACCCAGCGCCGCGTGACCCCGCCGACGGGCCGGGCCGTTTCGAAATAGGTGTTGCCGGCCGCATCGCTGCCGATCCGGGCGCCATGGCGGCGGCTGAACAGCGCGGTGCCGATCGTGGCGCCATCCCACCAGGTGAAGATACGCTTCAGCACGCCCATGCGCGCCCGCTTAGCCGCGAACGCCGGGCGGGCGCAACCGCCGATGCGGCAGACGGACTACCAGCGGACGCGATCGCCGGGGCGGATCCCGTCGCGCGCGGCGGCACCGCCGTTGAGCTCGAGCACCGCGCCGACGGGCTCGGTCGAGTTGATCGTGGCGTCCGATCGCGGCGCGGCATTGGCGGCGATCGACGAGATCGTGCCATTCGCGCGGACGAAGACGATATCGAGCGGAATGTAGGTGTTGTGCATCCAGAAGCTCGCGGCACGCGGCGGATCCATCGGGAAGATCATCCCGTCGCGCGGCGCCATGCTGGTGCGGAACATCAGCCCGATCTCCTGCTGCTCGGGCGTGCGCGCGACCTCGACATGGAAACGGAGCGTGCGGTGCGCGGTGACGATGGCGAGCGGAACCTTGGCGAGGTGCTGCGCGGCGACCGGCTCGGCCGGAGCGGCGGCCGGCATGCCCGCGATCCCCCAGGCCAAAAGCGCCGCCAGCGCGGCGCGCTTCACGCGACCGCCTCGATCTCGACCGCGAGCGGCCCCTTGCGTCCGTCGGCGATGCGCGCGCGCAATTTCTGCTCGGGCTCGAGCCCCGCGAGCCCGGCGCGCCGCACCGTCTCCATATGGATGAAGATATCGACCTCGCCGTCGGGCCGCACGACGAAGCCATAGCCCTTGAGCTGGTTGAACCATTTGACCTTGACCGGCTCGAACGTGCCGGCTTCCTCCGCCAGCTCGAGCGGATCGATGCGATCGGCGCTGCGCTTGGCGATCAGGTCGGCGTCGGGGCCGGTGGCGGTGGTCAGATCGATTTCGAGTATGCGGCGCGCCTGCATCCCGCGATCGCGCTTGACCGCCTCGCACACCACGCGCGCCCCTTCGGGCAGCGTGCGGCGGCCGTGGTCGCGCAGCACCGAGAAATGGACGAGAATATCTCCCTCGCCCGCCTCGCCGACGACGAAGCCGAAGCCGCGCGTGGCGTCGAACCATTTTACCGGGCCGGTGACGATCACGGCGGGCGCGTCGTTCGTCTCGTCCTGCGCCGTCTCCATCGCGCCTGCCCCGGTCTTTCCCAATGTATCCGCCGCGGCAAACATTGCTTGCTCAGGCTCCCCCATCCCAAATCCGCTCCCCAACATCGGGAAAGACTTACCACCTTTCATGAATTTCGAAAGGATAAAACACGCCTCCGCTCAGTCGTCGTCCAGCACGCTGCCGCGTCGGGCGAACGCGATGCGGCGCGCGAGATCGGGCGCGTGGCCCGCGCGCAGCAGCGCGCCCAGCGCGCGGCGGCGGCGCGCCGCATCCTCATCGCCCTCCGCGAACGGGCCGATCCGCCGCCGCCGTGCAAATGTCAGCGCCGCCGCCAGCGCGTCCTCGCGTGCCGCGGCGCGCGCCGGCGCCGCCTGATCCGGCTCGACCCCCGCCGTGCGCAACGCCTCGGCCACGCGGCGCTCGCCGAAGCCGCGCCGGCCGAGCGCGTTCGCGCGCCCGACCGCATAAGCCGCATCGTCGACATAGCCGAGCCCGGCACATCGCGCGACGATCGCCTCCACCGGCGGCGGGTCGTCGCCGGCCCAGCCGCGCGCGGCGAGCTTGCGCCTGAGATACTGCGCCAGCTTCGCGCGCGTCGTGGCGTAGCGCCCGACATAAGCGAGCGCGAGCGCGTCCAGCCGCGCGGCATCGAGCGGATCGGGCGCGCGGCGGCCGGCGGCGGGAAAGCGGGGTGACATGTGCCACGTTTGTGCCACAGTCGAGCCGGATTTTGAACGCGCAAGCGCGGTTAGGTTCACCATGTCGCCCGGACGCATCCGGGCCGTAGAGGAGCCGTCCGAGAGTGCAGAGCGCCGCTGCGCAGAGCGAATTGGCGCCCACGCCCACCGACGACGCGCTGCCGCGCCGCTTCGCCGATTTCGCGAGCATGGGCGACGCGCTGGATTATGCGGCGCGTGGCCGGCGCGGGCTCAACTTCCACGATCCGCGCGGGACGCTGGTGCGGGCCTATTCCTATGCCGATCTGCGCACCGACGCGCACGCCTGCGCCGCGCGGCTGATGGCACGCGGTGTCGCGCCGGGCGATCGGGTCGCCCTGCTCGCCGAGACCGGCCCCGATTTCGCCGCCGCCTTCTTCGGCGCGATCTATGCCGGCGCCTGGCCGGTGCCGCTGCCGCTGCCGGCCTCGCTCGGGGGGCGCGACGCCTATATCGATCAGCTCGCGGTGCAGCTCGCCGGCTCGGATCCCGCGCTTCTGCTCTACCCGGCGGAGCTGGAGGCGATCGCGCGATCCGCCGCCGCCACGCGCGCCATCGCCGCCGCATCGTTCGAGGAGCTGGCACGCGAACCCGCGGCCGAGGCGCCTTTGCCCGCCGCCGCGCCCGACGATATCGCCTATCTGCAATATTCCAGCGGCTCGACGCGCTTCCCGCACGGCGTGGTGATCACGCACCGCGCGCTGCTCTCCAACCTCGCGGCGCATTCGATCGGGATGGAGGTGCGCGAGGGCGATCGCTGCGTGTCGTGGCTGCCCTGGTATCACGACATGGGGCTGGTCGGCTGCCTGCTCTCGCCGGTCGCGAACCAGGTGTCGGCGGACTATCTCAAGACCGAGGATTTCGCGCGGCGCCCGCTCGCGTGGCTCGATCTGATCAGCCGCAATCCGGGGACCACGCTCTCTTATTCGCCCACCTTCGGCTACGATATCTGCGCGCGGCGCATGTCGAGCCAGATGAAGGAAAGCGGCCGCTTCGACCTTTCGCGCTGGCGGCTCGCGGGCAACGGCGCGGACATGATCCGGCCCGACGTGATGCAGGCGTTCGTCGACGCGTTCGCGCCATCGGGGTTCGACGCGCGCGCCTTCACCCCCTCCTACGGCCTGGCCGAGGCGACGCTCGCGGTGTCGATCATGCCGCCGGGGCAGGGGATCATGGTCGAACTGGTCGAGGAGACCGAGCTTTCGGGCGGCGCGTCGGGCATGCTCGGGCGCCCGCAACGCTACCGTGCGGTCGTCAATTGCGGCAAGGCGGCGCGGGGCATGGAGATCGCGATCCGCGACGAGGACCGCAATCCCCTGCCCGATCGCGCGATCGGCACGATCTGGTGCCGCGGCCCGTCGGTCATGGCGGGCTATTTCCGCGACCCCCAGGCGACCGACGCGGTGCTGGTCGACGGCTGGCTCGACACCGGCGACATGGGGTATCTGAGCGACGGCTACATCTACATCGTCGGCCGCGCCAAGGACATGATCATCGTCAACGGCAAGAACCACTGGCCGCAGGACATCGAATGGGCGGTCGAGCAGCTTCCGGGCTTCAAGGCGGGCGACATCGCCGCGTTCGCGATCACCACGCGCGGCGGCGAGGAGACCCCCGCAGTCCTCGTCCAGTGCCGCACCTCCGACCCCAACGAGCGCACCCGCCTGCGCGACGCGATCCGCGAGAAGGTGCGCGCGATCACGGGCATGAACTGCGTGGTCGAGCTGATCCCGCCGCGCACGCTGCCGCGCACCAGCTCGGGCAAGCTCAGCCGCTCCAAGGCGCGCAACCTCTATCTGGCGGGCGAGATCGAGCTTTACGACCTGGCCGCGTGAGGGTCAGCCCGTGCGGTATCGCGGCCTTCGCCTCTGTGCGTGCCGCCGGTAGCGGGAACTTAGATCAGCTTTTGCGGAGAGACTGTGGTCATACCGCGCGCCTGATATCGGTCCGCGAGAAGTCTTCGCCCTTGAACAGCAAGGGCTCGCCGGTCGCCTTGGCGAGCGCGTAGGAGAAGCAGTCGCCGAAGTTGAGTCCGGCCGGATGCCGCCCCTTGCCAAACCGCCGGAAGGCATCAACGGCCAGGTCGACGTGGGCCGTCGTGAACGGAACGACCTGCACCGATGTTTCCGTCAACAAGTTCTTCAGCTCGGCGAGGCCGGCCTCGCCGAAGCGAGATAGCATGACCACCGACGCCTCCACGGCGGCCGGCGCGGCGATCAGACGGGGAAAAGCCTCGCGCATGGCCGCCCGAAAGCGTTGGCTCTCCGCCTCTCCCCGAACGATCGCGAGCAATGCCGAGCTGTCGACCACCATCAGGACGGCAGCCCGTTCTCACCGTAGCCCAGGATTTCGTCGTCGCTGCGGGTGTCGAGCACCGGAATGGCCGCGCAACGCTTGATGATCGCGTCGATCGCGGCATCGTTCCAGGGTCGTTCGCCGCGCTTGAGCTGCTCGTGCCGCAGCCGTTCCCTGAGCGCGCCGCGCACGGCTTGCGTGAGCGTCTCTCCGGTCAGAGTGGCGACCTGCCGGGCGAGGCTGTCGGTTTCCGCGTCCTTCAAGCTGAGCGCCATGCCGGTCTTCCGTATAGAATTGTACGCCTGATCTATACGTCTGCCACGCTCTTGTCGAGCCGCACCGCCGGAGGGATCGTCGTACCGGGGTCGATCAGCGCAACTCGAAGGGCAGGCTGCTGAAGCCGTAGAGGCCGCGATTGGTGCCGACGACCGGCGCTCCGGTGACCAGTTCGGCCTCCGCTTCGACCAATGCCTCGAGCATGACCTCCATCTCGATCCGCGCGAGGTGCATGCCGGCGCACATGTGCGGCCCCGTTCCCCAGGCGAGATGGTCGCGCGCGTCGCGCGTGACGTCGAAGCGGTCCGGATCGTCGTAACGGCGTTCGTCGCGATTGGCGCAGCCATAGAGCAGCATCACGCGCGCGCCCGTGGGCACCACGCCGTCGCCCACGGCGTAATCGGCCGTCGCGACGCGCGAGAACCAGCGGATCACCGCGCTGTGGCGGACCCCCTCCAGCACCGCGGCGGGAATCAGGTCGGGCCGCTCGCGCAGCACTCTCCATTGATCGGGATTGGTGGCGAGATTGTAGAGCAGATGCCCCTTGGCGAGGATCGTCGTGTCGAGGCTGGGGATGACGTAGGCGCTGATCG
>CAXUGZ010000129.1:0-5149 GCA_964250685.1 uncultured Sphingomonadaceae bacterium | reverse complement strand
TACTTGATCAGCAGCTCGGGGCCGCCGTCGCCGCCGTCCTGCTGGCCCGGCACCTCGAACCACACCTCGCCCACGGGTTTGCCGCCCTCGGGCACGTCGTCGAACCCTGGCCACAGGTCGCGCCGGCCCCACGGCTTCTCGACGCGCTTGATCGTGAGGCGGGTGGCGGGCATCGCGGGTCTCCCTAGGCTGCGCATACGCGCGCCATGGCTTCGAACGTCGCCGGCGCGATGGCGTTCCTGAAGCGGCCTCCCGCAAACCCGCTCAGTTCGGCAGCGCGACCTCGATCTTGTCGACCCATTCGGGAAAGAAGCAGGGCTGGCGATTGGACCAGCCGGGCGCGGTCGCCGCCGCCTCGCTGATCGACTGGAGCAGGCTGCGCCTCTTCTCGGGGTGGAGGTGGGGCAGCGCCGCGGCCGCGCAGAACGCGCCCGGCAGCCACGGCCGCACGCCCCCGCCGATCAGCCGCTCGTAGAGGAAGCGGTAGGCGGCGAAGCTGGAAAGCCGCCCCTGCCCCAGATCGAACGCCGATACCGTCACCAACGGCGCGAAGAACGGCTCCATCTGATCGAGTCCGCTATCGTCGGGGACATGGCCGCGGATGTGATCGAGCCGGCGATAGATGCGCTCCTGCGCCCGGATGCTCGCCGATTCGACCACGTCGCGCGACCAGCGCGACATCGCGTCGTCGCGCGCCAGCCCGACATCCAGCGCGCGCCGGATGTAGCGCTGCGTGGCGGCGGGGAAGCCGGCGAACTCCTTCATCTCGGCCAGTGCCATCGTGCCATCGGCCGGCCTCATCTGCGCGCCCATGCTGCTCTCCACCACCAAGCGGCGGCGGGATTCGGGCGATCATTCCCGAGTTAACCCGCGCCACGGCAGAGAGAATCACAGTTCCTGCTGCGATGCAACATGGCTTTCGTGCCACAGCGTCATAAATCGGTCATTTCGCGTCCGCGCGCCGCTGTTCGGCTTCGGGATCGTAGCCCGAGGACGGCGCGGGGTCCTTGCCCTTGCCCGGTTGCGTGTTCGACGGCGCGTCCGAAGTGGGAAAGCTCTCGTCGAGCGCGACGTCGAGCTTGGCGTCCTCGTCGCCAGGATCGCGCCGCAGCCGGTGGTCGTCGCCCGCATCGCGTGCGGTGCGGATGTGGGGGGTGGCGGGGGTCTCGCCGGGGTCTTGCGTATCGGGCTGGTCCATGCGCCGTCTCCTTGCACGTCCCCCAACGTACCGGCGCGGGCACGCGTTCCTGCTTGCCCGAAGCGGCGGGGTCGAACATGGTGCGCCGATCATCGCCCACGAGGTTTCCCCCGCATGCGTCTCGCCCCGCTGATCGCTCTCCTGCTCGCCGCGCCCGCGCCCCTTATCGCCGCCGATCCCGCGCCCGCGGATAAGCCCGCCGCGGGCGAGATGGCGCTGCCGCCGCTGCCCGCGGACAAGACGATCCGCCAGAGCGCGGTGATCGCGGGCAAGCCGCTGGCCTATGACGTCACCGTCGGCGCGATCCCCGTGACCGACGCGAAGGGCAAGAAGATCGGCGAGGTGATCTACACCTCCTATGTGGTGCCCGGCCGCGCCGCCGCCGCGCGCCCCGTCACCTTCGCGTTCAACGGCGGCCCCGGCGCCAGCGCGGCGTTCCTCAATCTCGGCGCGATCGGTCCCAAGCGCCTCCAGTTCGGCGCGCAGGGCGATGCGCCGTCGGACGCCGCGGTTACGCGCGACAACCCCAATTCGTGGCTCGACTTCACCGATCTGGTGTTCATCGATCCGATCGGCACGGGCTTCAGCCGCAGCCTGGAGGACGAAGCCGCCGCCAAGCGCGACTTCTACACCGCCAAGACCGACATCGAATATCTGAGCCGGGTGGTGTTCGACTGGCTCAACAAGGCCGGGCGGCTGACCTCGTCCAAATATCTGATCGGGGAGAGCTATGGCGGCTATCGCGTGCCGCGCCTCGCTTATTACCTCCAGAGCCAGATGGGGGTCGGCCTGTCGGGGATCACGATGGTCTCGCCCTATCTCAACCCCTCGGCGCTCGACAGCGATCAGAACGCGCTGTCGCCGCTGCCGTACATGACCGCTTTGCCGTCGATGACCGCCGCCTATCTCGAGCGGCAGGGCAAGCTCACTGGGCCCGAGGCGCTGGCCGAGGTCGAGGCGTATGACCGGGGCGAGTTCGCGACCGATCTGTTCCGCGGCCGATCGGACGCGCAGGCGGTCCAGCGGCTGGCGACGCGCGTGTCCGCCTATACCGGGCTCGATCCGGCGTTCGTCAGGCGTGGCGAGGGGCGGATCACGGTCAGCGCGTACCTGCGCGAGGTGCATCGCACCGAGGGCGCGATCGGATCGATCTACGATTCGAACGTGACCGCCGAGGATCCTTTTCCCGGATCGGACGAGCGCAAGGCGGGCGATCCGATCCTGGACGCGATCATCGCGCCGACGACCAGCGCGGCGGTCGACCTCATCACCAACCAGGTCGGCTACAAGGTGCAGGCGCGCTACAATCTGCTGTCCTATGCGGTCAACGCCGCATGGGACCGCGACACCAGCGACTCGCCCGCGAGCGACCTGCGCCGCGCGGTCGCGGCCGATCCGAAGATGGGGGTGATCATCGCGCACGGCATGGACGATCTCTCCTGCCCGTTCTTCACCAGCCGGCTGATCATCGATCAGATGCCCGCCTTCGGCAGCCGCGTGCACCTCCGGCTCTATGCGGGCGGACACATGTTCTACAGCCGCCCGGCGAGCGCCGCGCAGTTCCGCCGCGACGCGATCGCGATGTACGTGCGGTAGGGGCCGCGCTCAGGCGACCGCTTCGAACAGCCAGTCGTGGAAGATCTTGACCGCGCGGTTCGACAGCGCCGTGCGGCGCGAGGCGAACCAATAGCTGTAGCTCGAATCGACATCGCTCTCGAACAGCTTGATCAGCCGCCCGTCGTGCGAACCCAGCACATGCTCGTCGAGCATGAACGCGACCCCCAGGCCCTGCGCGGCGGCATCGATGATGAGCTGGCCCGAATCGAAATGGTCGATTGCGGCGGGTTCCAGATCGGGCTCGCCGACCGCCTCGCGCCAGATGTTGAACAATTCGGGCATGTCGCGATGGACGAAGATCGTGGCGCGCGCGAGATCGGCGGGCGCGCGTACCCCGTCCGTCCCCTCGCGCATCCCGGGCGAGCCGATCGCGGCGATCCGGCTGCGCGCGATCCGGCGGCTGTAGAGCGCCGGATCGATGTCGCGCGTGATCAGGATCGCGGCGTCGAGCCCCTCCCCCAGCCGGGCCTGGGGGTGGGGCTGGGTATCGAGATCGATGTGCAGCGAGGGATGGCGCTCGCGCAATTCGGGAAGGCGGCCGATCAATCGCTGCGATGCGAAGAGCGGGGGGACGTTGAGCCGCAGGCGAAGCAGCTCGCTGTCGCCCATGGTTGCGTCGATTGCAACCGCGACCGCGTCCATCGCCGGCGCGAGCCGCGCCAGCAGCTGCTCGCCGTCGACGTTGAGGATCATCGACTGGTGGCGGCGTTCGAACAGCGGGCGGCCGACGAAGCGCTCGAGCGCCTGGATGCGGCGGCTGAGCGCGGGAGAGGACAAGGCCAGTTCCTCGGCTGCGGCCTTGACCGATCCGAGGCGCGCAACCTGCACGAACGCTTCGACGGCAGTGAGCGGTGGTAGCCGGCGCACCTGACCTCCTGGCGCCCCCTGTTCAATCCGGGCGGTATGTAACCGTTCCGATCATGGATGCAAATTGCGCAATTCGCAAGCGCGTCAAAACACTTCGCACTTGCACAACGGAAATTCGCGGCGCACACAGGTGGTGCCTTTAAGGCATCCTCTCCTAACTTTTAGGGCCGGCCTCCAGGGCTGGCCCTTTTTTTATGGCGCCCAAGCCCCGCGCGTCGGGCGCGTCGCACCGCGGCCAGGCCACGCTTCGTCCCGCGTAGCGAGCGGACGACACAGCATGGTCGACGCGACGCACCGCGATCCGGCTTGCGTTGGACGATCAGTTTTGCGACGGGTCGTCTCCTTACCGTCCAACAGAGGCAGTTCCATGACGTCATCCTCCGGCGAGCAGGCGCTCAAGCGCGACGGGGAGCGCCGCGAGGGCGCCGGGCCCGGCCCGCTCGGCATGTTCTTTCGCGAATTCCTGCGCCACCCGGTGATGGTCGGATCGGTGATCCCCTCGTCGGGCAAGCTGATCGACCGCATGCTGTCGCGCACCGACTGGGCGAACACCAAGCTGTTCGTCGAATACGGGCCGGGGGTGGGCACCTTCTGCCGGCCGGTGCTCGATCGGATGGCGCCCGACGCGACCTTGATCGCGATCGACACCAATCGCGACTTCGTCGATTATCTCGGCCGCCAGATCGTCGATCCGCGGTTCGTACCCGTGCTCGGCTCCGCCGCCGACGTGCGCCGCATCATCGCCGATCACGGCCACGAGCATGCCGACTATATCCTCTCCGGCCTGCCCTTCTCGACGCTGCCGCCGGGGATCGGCCCCAGGATCGCCGCCGAGACGCATGCGGCGCTGCGCGTCGGCGGCGCGTTCCTGGTCTATCAATTCTCGCCCAAGGTGCGTGATTTCCTCGCCGGCAGCTTCGATCGGATCGATCACGCCTTCGAATTGGTCAACATTCCGCCGGCGCAGCTCTATTGGGCGTGGCGCGACTGAGGGGTGGCCCGGCGGTTTGATTGACTTTGCCGCCAGTGCGGCGTATCGGCGGACGCTCATTTTTCCACAGCTTTGGTCAAGCGGAGCGTTCAGCATGGCGCGCGTCACCGTCGAGGATTGCGTCGACAAGATCCCCAACCGGTTCGATCTGGTGCTGCTCGCCGCCCAGCGCGCGCGGCAGATTTCGGGCGGGGCCGAGCTCACGATCGATCGCGATCGCGACAAGAACCCGGTGGTCGCGCTGCGCGAGATCGCCGAGGAGACCGTGGTGCCCGAGGAACTCGGCGAGTCGCTGGTCGCAAACCTGCAGCGCGTGCAGGTCGACGAGGAGGACACGCCCGACGCGATCGGATCGCTGTCGCAATCGGCCGAAGCGCTGCGCCTCACCGCCGCGGCACCGCCGCGCACGCAGAACCTCGGGCCCGATTACGAGTAATCCACTCCACCGTTCGTGCTGAGCTGGTCGAAGCACCGTC
>CAXUGZ010000128.1:0-5164 GCA_964250685.1 uncultured Sphingomonadaceae bacterium | reverse complement strand
CGGAGATGGACGGGCTGATGACGCATTATGTCGGCCGCCCGAGCCCGCTTTATTACGCCGAGCGGCTGACCGAGACGTTGCGCCGTGACGCGCGGGAAGCCGGCTTTGGGGGCATGGGGCCGAAGATCTATTTCAAGCGCGAGGAACTCAATCACACCGGCGCGCACAAGATCAACAATTGCATCGGCCAGATCCTGCTCGCGCGCCGCATGGGCCGCACGCGCATCATCGCCGAGACCGGCGCGGGCTCGCACGGCGTCGCCGCCGCGACGGTGTGCGCGCGCTTCGGCCTGCCGTGCATCGTCTACATGGGCGCCAAGGACGTCGAGCGCCAGCAGCCCAACGTGTTCCGCATGAAGCTGCTCGGGGCCGAGGTGGTGCCCGTCACGGGCGGCGCGCAGACGCTCAAGGACGCGCTCAACGAGGCGCTGCGCGACTGGGTCGCCAACGTCCATGACACCTTCTACCTGATCGGCACCGTCGCCGGCCCGCATCCCTATCCCGAGTTGGTGCGCGACTTCCAATCGGTGATAGGAACCGAGGCCAGGGCACAGATATTGCAGGCGGAAGGGCGTCTGCCCGATCTGCTGGTGGCGGCGGTCGGCGGCGGATCGAACGCGATCGGGCTGTTCCATCCGTTCCTCGACGATCCGGAGGTGGCGATGCTCGGCGCCGAGGCGGCGGGGCATGGGATGGATTCGGGCAAGCACGCGGCGAGCCTCAGCGGGGGCTCGCCCGGCATCCTGCACGGCAACCGCACCTACCTGCTCCAGGACGAGGACGGGCAGATCACCGAGGCGCATTCGATCTCGGCGGGGCTCGACTATCCGGGCATCGGCCCCGAGCATAGCTGGCTGCACGATATCGGGCGCGTCCGGTACGAGCCCGTCACCGACCGCGAGGCGCTCGACGCCTTTCAGCTGTGCGCGCGGGTGGAGGGGATCATCCCCGCGCTGGAGACCGCGCACGCGATCGCGGCGGTGGTGCGCGAGGCGCGCGATTACCGGCAGGACCAGATCGTCCTGATCAACCTGTCGGGCCGCGGCGACAAGGACATGGCCACCGTCGCCCAGGCGCTGGAGGAGGGGACGTGAGCACGGGGCAAAGCCGTCTCCCGTTAGGGGGATCGTTGCGGATCCATCCGTCACCCCGGACCCGTTCCGGGGTCCACCGTCCCGCACATTCTGAGCCCCCGATCGTGCTGAGACGTGGATGCCGGAACAAGTCCGGCATGACGGGGTGGGGACGTGCCTGGGCCCTCCCAACCCTCTCCCCTGAAGGGGAGCGGGCTTTGTGACGCGCCTCGCGGACACGTTTGCTCGTACACGTGCAGCCAACCGCGCCGCGCTGGTCGCGTTCGTCACCGGCGGCGATCCCGCGCCGTCCGCGATGCCCGCGATCCTCGACGCGCTGGTCGAAGGCGGCGCCGACGTGATCGAACTCGGCATGCCGTTCACCGATCCGATGGCGGACGGCCCCGCGATCCAGCGCGCCAACCTGCGCGCGCTGGCGGCGGGGACGCGCACCGCCGATCTGTTCGCGATCGCGCGCGCGTTCCGCGCGCGGCATGCGCACGTGCCGCTGGTGCTGATGGGCTATGCCAATCCGATGCTGCGGCGCGGCGCGGGCTGGTTCTCGCAGGCCTGCGCCGATGCGGGGGTCGACGGGGTGATCTGCGTCGACACGCCCGCCGAGCAGGACGCCGCACTCGGCCCCGCCCTGCGCGGCGCAGGGATCGAGCAGGTCCGCCTCGCCACGCCCACCACCGATGCGGCGCGTCTGCCGGCGGTGCTGGATGGCGCGGGCGGCTTCCTCTATTACGTCTCGGTGGCGGGGATCACGGGCACCAGCCAGGCGGCGGCGGGGAGCATCGAGCAGGCGGTGGCGCGGCTCAGGCAGGCCACCCGCCTGCCCGTCGCGGTCGGCTTCGGCATCCGCACGCCCGCGCAGGCGGCGGCGATCGCGCGCGTCGCCGACGGGGTGGTGGTCGGCTCGGCGATCGTCGACCTGATCGCCGCGGCGGCGGAGCAGGGACGCGACGCCGCGCCCGATATTCTCCCGTTCATCAGGAGCTTGGCCGATGCGCTTGCCACCGCACGGCAGGAGATCGCGGCGTGAGCTGGCTCGACAAGGTCCGCAATTCGATCCCGTTCATCCAGAAGCGCGAGACGCCCGACAACCTGTGGCACAAATGCGCGGGCTGCGGGACGATGCTGTTCACCAAGGAATATGAGGAGAACCAGTCGGTCTGCCCCAAATGCCAGCATCACGGGCGGATCGGCCCCGATGCGCGCTTCGACGCGCTGTTCGACGGCGGCATCTACGTGCCGATCGCGGCGCCGCACGTGCGCGAGGACCCGCTCAGGTTCCGCGATTCGAAGCGCTACAGCGAGCGCCTCAAGAGTGCCCGCGCCAAGACCGGCGAGGGCGACGCGCTGACCAGCGCGAGCGGCCGGATCGAGGGCTTCCAGGCGATCGTCGGCGTGCAGGACTTCGCCTTCATGGGCGGATCGATGGGGCTCGCGGTCGGCGCGGCGTTCGGCGCGGGGGCCGATGCGGCGATCGCGGCGCGCTGCCCCTATATCGTCTTCACCGCCGCGGGCGGCGCGCGCATGCAGGAGGGCATATTGAGCCTGATGCAGATGCCGCGCACAACGATCGCGGTCCAGCGGCTGCGCGAGGCGGGGCTGCCCTATATCGTGGTGATGACCGATCCCACCACCGGCGGGGTCACCGCCTCCTATGCGATGCTGGGCGACGTCCAGATCGCCGAGCCGGGCGCGCTGATCGGGTTCGCGGGCCAGCGCGTGATCGAATCGACCATCCGCGAGAAGCTGCCCGAGGGCTTCCAGCGCGCCGAATATCTGCTCGCGCACGGCATGCTCGACATGGTCGTTCACCGCCACAAGCTGCGCGCCGAGCTCGCGCGCCTGATCGCGTATCTGTGCCCGGGCCGGGAGGCGGCGTGAACGCGCGCGGAGCCCTCTCCCCTGGAGGGGGTGGTTGCGCAATACAACCGTCACCCCGGCGGAGGCCGGGGTCCACCGTCCAGCACACTCCCAAGCGTTGATTTCGTTGAAACGTGGATGCCGGAACAGGTCCGGCATGACGAAGAAAAAGTGGTTTTGAAAATTACGCAACGATCCCCCAAGTGGGAGAGGGAGTAGTGGCGGACCACGCCGTCTCTTCCGATCCGGCGGTGCAGCGCCAGCTCGACCGTTTGGCGATCCTCTCGCCCGGCGCGGACATCCTCGGGCTGGAGCGGATCGCCACCCTGCTCGACCGCCTCGGCAATCCCGAGCGCGCGCTGCCGCCCGCGTTCCATGTCGCCGGCACCAACGGCAAGGGATCGACCTGCGCGTTCCTGCGCGCCGCGCTAGAGGCGTCGGGGCGGAGCGTGCATGTCTATACCAGCCCGCACCTCGTGCGCTTCAACGAGCGCATCCGGGTGGGCGGCGCGCTGATCGAGGATGCCGCGCTCGCGGGCCTGCTCGATGAGGTGCTGGCGGTCGCCGACGGCGTGGGCCCGAGCTTCTTCGAGGTGACCACCGCCGCCGCCTTCCTCGCCTTCGCGCGCGCGCCGGCGGATGCGTGCGTGATCGAGGTCGGGTTGGGCGGGCGGCTCGACGCGACCAACGTGCTGCCCGCGCCGATCGCATGCGCGATCGCGCAGCTCGGGATCGACCACCAGGCGTTCCTGGGCGATACGATCGAGGAGATCGCGGCGGAGAAAGCGGGCATCGCCAAGCCGGGCGTGCCGCTGGTGACGCTGCATTACCCGGCGGCGCAGGCCAACCGGATCGGGCAGGCGGCGCGCGCGGCGGGCGCGCGCTGGCTGCCGCGCGGGGGCGTGTGGGAGGCGTCCGCCTATCGCGGCAGGCTGCATTATCGCGATGCCGCGGGCGAGCTCGATCTGCCGCTGCCGCGCCTGGACGGCGCGCACCAGGCGGTCAACGCCGCGCTCGCGGTGGCGATGCTGCGGCATCAGGAGGCGCTGGTGCTGCGCCCGGCGGCGTTGCGCGCGGCGATGGGCTGGGCCGAATGGCCCGCGCGGCTGCAGCGGCTCGGCACCGGGCCGCTCCCCGCCTTGCTCCCGGCGGAGAGCGAGCTGTGGCTCGACGGCGGCCACAATCCCGCCGCCGCGCGCGCGATCGCCGAGTTCTTCCGCGGCCGCGTGGCGCCGGGCCGCCCGTTCCACATCGTGCTCGGCATGCTCGCCAACAAGGATTTGCGCGGCTTCCTAGAGCCGTTCGCCGGCAGCGCGGTGCGCATCCATGGCGTTCCGGTGCCGGGGCACGCGCATCACGACGCGCGCGCGATCGGCGATGCGGCGCGCGCGGCCGGGCTGAAAGCGGGGGCGGCGGACGACACGGCGGCGGCGCTCGCGGCGATCGGCCAAGGCGCGGGGCCGCCGCCGGTGGTGCTGATCGGCGGCTCGCTCTATCTCGCGGGGCGCGCGCTCGACGCCAACGGGACGCCACCTACCTGAACCAGCGCGCGGCGCTGCATGACGGCGAACGACACGGCGGCATAAGCGAGCAGCGCCGCCAGCCCGACGTCCCACCGTCCCCACATGGCGAACGGGAGCATCGTCCAGGCGAGCGCGTCGCCGCTTGCCGCCCAGAGCGGACGCGCGGCACCGGCGAGGCGGTATGCGGCGCGCAGCGCCAGCATCGTCACGGGCAACAGCGCGCCCACCAGCCACCAGCCCCATTGGCCCGATTGCTCCGCCAGCGCATGCGCGAGCCCCAGCACCGCCAGCATGGCGCCGATCGTGCGCAGCAGCGGGATGAGGCGCCCGAGCGGAAGCGGACGCGCCTGCACGCGCGCCAGCCGCTCGGCCAGCAGGAACACGGGCACGCCGAGCAGCAGCGCGATCAACGCCGGCCAGCGCCACCCGGCCCAGGCCCCGCCCGCGCCGAGCAGCGCCAGCGCGGCGGCAAGCGCGCCGAGCCACGCCGCCCCGATCCGCCGCGCGAGCAGCCCGGGCAGCAGCCGCTCCTCGACCGGCGCGAAGGCGCGCGCGACCCAATCGGCGGAGCGCCGCCGCGCCGCGGCGACGATCGCCGCCTCGGCCGCGTCGGCGTCGTCGGCGCGCGCGAGCAGCAGAGGCGGCATCGCATCGGCGGGCACGCGGCCGGCCCCCTCCTGCACCGCGCGGCGC